>CAMCRO010000001.1 GCA_945877265.1 Rickettsia typhi
CCTTGGGTAAAGAAAGAAGAATGCAATGGAAAGTGCAGCCAAAGAGGGTGATAGCCCCGTATTTGTAAAGCTTTATTTGAGGACTTGAGTAAGGCGGGACACGAGAAATCCTGTTTGAAAATGGGGGGACCACCCTCCAAGCCTAAGTACTCTCTAGTGACCGATAGTGAACAAGTACTGTGAAGGAAAGGTGAAAAGTACCCCGACAAGGGGAGTGAAATAGCACCTGAAACCGAATGCTTACAAGCAGTTGGAGCGGACTAGATCCGTGACAGCGTACCTTTTGTATAATGGGTCAGCGAGTTAGTCTATCGAGCAAGCTTAAGCCGTTAGGTGTAGGCATAGCGAAAGCGAGTCTGAATAGGGCGCATAAGTTCGATGGATTAGACCCGAAACCGAGTGATCTAGCCATGGCCAGGTTGAAGGCGGAGTAAGATCCGCTGAAGGACCGAACCCACTAATGTCGCAATATTAGGGGATGAGCTGTGGCTAGGGGTGAAAGGCCAATCAAACTCGGAAATAGCTGGTTCTCCGCGAAATCTATTTAGGTAGAGCGCTAGAGCGATTACCACTGGAGGTAGAGCACTGAATGAGCTAGGGGGTCCTACAGACTTACCAACCTCAATCAAACTCCGAATGCCAGTGAGTACAGCCTAGCAGACAGACTGTGGGTGCTAAGATCCATGGTCAAGAGGGAAACAGCCCAGACCGCCATCTAAGGTCCCCAAATTATGGCTAAGTGTGAAAGGATGTGGGAAAACCAAAACAACTAGGATGTTGGCTTAGAAGCAGCCATCATTTAAAGAAAGCGTAATAGCTCACTAGTCTAAATAAGTTTTCCTGCGCCAACAATGTAACGGGGCTAAAGCCATATACCGAAGATGCGGGCTTGCGCATTGGCGCAAGCGGTAGCGGAGCGTTCCGTAAGCCTGTGAAGGTGAACCGTGAGGTTTGCTGGAGGTATCGGAAGTGAGAATGCTGACATGAGTAGCGATAAAAAATGTGAGAATCATTTTCGCCGAAAGTCCAAGGGTTCCTGCGTAAAGTTAATCTGCGCAGGGTTAGTCGGCCCCTAAGGCGAGGCCGAGAGGCGTAGTCGATGGGAATCAGGTTAATATTCCTGAACCTGTGGGTAGTGACGAGGTAAGTAAATTGTACAGTCTTATTGGATTGATTGTGCAGTGAATTACCTCCAGGAAATAGCTCCCACTTATAGACCGTACCCCAAACCGACACAGGTGGACAGGTAGAGAATACCAAGGCGCTTGAGAGAACGATGCTGAAGGAACTAGGCAAATTGCATCTGTAACTTCGGGAGAAGGATGACCTGTAAGTGGGCAACCACATGCAGGTGGCACAAGCTAGGGGGTTGCGACTGTTTATCAAAAACACAGGGCTCTGCAAAGTCAAAAGACGACGTATAGGGTCTGACGCCTGCCCAGTGCTGGAAGATTAAAAGGAGGGGTGCAAGCTCTGAATTGAAGTCCCAGTGAACGGCGGCCGTAACTATGACGGTCCTAAGGTAGCGAAATTCCTTGTCGGGTAAGTTCCGACCCGCACGAATGGCGTAACGACATCCCCGCTGTCTCCAGTATCGACTCAGCGAAATTGAACTCCCCGTGAAGATGCGGGGTTCCCGCGGTTAGACGGAAAGACCCTATGAACCTTTACTATAGCTTTGCACTGGCATTAGAAATTAGATGTGCAGGATAGGTGGGAGACTTTGAAGTGGTGGCGCTAGCTGCCATGGAGTCGTCCTTGAGATACCACCCTTCTGATTTTTGATGTCTAACCGAGATCAGTGAATCCTGATCCGGGACCATGCATGGTGGGTAGTTTGACTGGGGCGGTCGCCTCCCAAATTGTAACGGAGGCGCGCGATGGTTAGCTCAAGTTGGTCGGAAATCAACTGTTAGAGTGCAATGGCATAAGCTAGCCTGACTGCGAGTCTGACAAGACGAGCAGAGACGAAAGTCGGTCATAGTGATCCGGTGGTCCCGAGTGGAAGGGCCATCGCTCAACGAATAAAAGGTACTCTAGGGATAACAGGCTGATGATTCCCAAGCGTCCATAGCGACGGAATCGTTTGGCACCTCGATGTCGGCTCATCACATCCTGGGGCTGGAGAAGGTCCCAAGGGTATGGCTGTTCGCCATTTAAAGTGGTACGTGAGCTGGGTTCAGAACGTCGTGAGACAGTTCGGTTCCTATCTGCCGTGGGTGTTGGAAATTTGAGAGGATCTGCCTTTAGTACGAGAGGACCGAGGTGGACATACCTCTGGTGGACCAGTTGTCGCGCCAGCGGCACGGCTGGGTAGCTAAGTATGGACGGGATAACCGCTGAATGCATCTAAGCGGGAAACCCCCCTCAAAACTAGATTTCCCCATTAGGGTCGTGATAGACCATCACGTTGATAGGCCAGGTGTAGAAGTGCGGTAACGTATGAAGCTAACTGGTACTAATAACCCGACTGATTTATTTAGCTGTAGTAACTTACTGTATATAGTATTAATTCTGTAAGTAACAGTACCCATAAATCTTCTATATTTTCATTAATCTAAGCAGATACAAGTTTAAAAGCTTGTATATCTGGCTTGGTGGTTACTGCGTGAGTGAAACACAAGATCCCATTCCGAACTCTAACGTGAAACCTCACTGCGCCAATGGTACTATGTCATAAGGCATGGGAGAGTAGGTCGCTGCCAGGCTTGATATACAAGCTTTTTTTCTTTATATGATTATCACAATATTTTCTATTAGTTAGTCATTCTAAGCTCTAATGACATTCTTCAAATTGACTCCATTGAATTAACAAAATATGATTAGATGAAATAATTTATTAGTCAAAGAGTATAGTTTTATTATGCTAATTAATGGAGTAGAAGCGGATACTGATATGGATGGCTTACTAGTCCAAGTAGCATCTTTAGAATCTAGCTTTCCTCATATCATAAGCCAAAAACGAGAATTGAGAATACCTGATGATATTAACTATAGACTTTATCAGGCTAATCAACAAGGCCCGAGAGAGGCTTTGGGAATTTATACTGAGAGCCTCAGGTTAATTCATGAAAGATTTCCTCCTGAAGAAACTTTAAATTCTCCTTCAATAGGCTTGCTGCAAACTTCTCTCGGTTCAATTAACACCTATTTAGGCAATAATGAAGAAGCAGCAGAATTTTATGGTAAAGCTATCGATACCTATATTAGAGCTGAAAAATATTTTGAAGCAGAAAACACATCTAAGTCTCTTGCAGAATTGCATAAAAAAAATGGTACTCTTCTGGAATATGAAAAATCAACTCAATCCGCGTTAGCCTCAGGTTTAGAATCAGGAGATCAAAAACAGCAACTAAGAGCAAGATTGGAACTCGGCGCGATTAATAGAGTATCAGGAAAACATGAGCAAGCAATTAGCCATTATTCTGAAGCCTATGATCTGCAGCAAGGTCCTGTTGATTATAGTGCAAGCAGAGTTGAGCAACATGAAGTAGGTTTTTCTGCTGATAAAAAAATTGGTACAGATAATATACAACAATGCGTCGCAGTAATTTTACATGACCCTGAAACAAAAAAAGCAGCATTAGCGCATGTAGATATACACACAGATATTTCATCATTGAGAGATGTAATTGCTAACTTCCCACCTGAAGCGAAATTAAATGCCTATTTAGTTGGGGGAAGAGATAGATCAGATCAAGGCAGAGTGATTTCAGATAATAATATATCTAGAGTATTAGGTGAATTATCACATCATTCTAATGTTGATATCAAATCTGCTGACATTGGAGGTAGAGTTGCTCCTGCTGGGATTATCTTTGATCCTAAAACTGGCAAGTTAACCCATGGAGTACCTGGTGAAATTGATAAGACAACACCATTAAGAAAATTAACTTTAGGTCCTGGCCCTCTACGCTTTGCTTTCGATTTTACAAAATCTTCAGAAATTGCACCTCCTATATCTAGAAAACAAGATATAGACGCTTTTTTAAGAGTAAGTTATGCAAATGTGCCTAAAACTGGCCCATTAATGGGTAGTACGGAAGCCTGGACAGCAAATATTCTGAGCTATCCATTATCTCAAATAGAGAGAGAGCAAACCAAAGCCCGGGGAGATATAGAGCAGAAAACTGGTATATTATCTTTTTTTAATAAAGCAGCAAAATATCTGGAATCGAAATTCGGCAGGAAACAAGCTCAGGTAGAAAAGGCCGCTGAAAAGCAAATACGAGAATTAGCTGAACAAAAAGTAGAGAAAAGTGTTGCTCACAAGCCAGAAACAAAAAAATTGGTTACACTATTTCAGAGAACAGCTCTGTCTAATACTACATATTATCAATCTGGAAAGGCAGTTATTAAGAGGGGGAAAGAACGTGAAATATAAAAAAACAAAAATTTCTAGTAATGAATATTTAATTGCATCCATCCAGGATGATCTCTCTTTATATACTGTAGGACTAGAAGAGGAGATAGCATATACTATTTTTTCTTTTAAATTACAAAAAGTTGGACTTGCTAGGAGCCTAAATAGAGATCAGCTATTTCAATTTTTTGCAGAATTTAATCCAGATAATATTAAAGAATCAGGATTAATTACTACAAGAATAGTTGGAGGGAATGATTCGGAAATTTCAAAAGACACTTTGAAAAATTTACTTAAACAGTTAAATGCAATAGATGGAGGTAATAATATTATTAACATCAAATCTTGTGATACTTGTGATAAAATTCATCCAAATTCCTTTGAAATAGATTGTTATCATGGTGGCATTAGAGCTATAGATTCGGTGAATAATGATTAAAAACAAAATAATTTCATTTCTCCTAAAAACTTTCAGGAGCTATGGCTAATACGTGCCAAAGTTAAAATAATTTTGACAATATATACTTAAGTAAAATAAAAACCCCAGTGAAGTTACTCTGGCTTCTTTCTTAGGTTAAAAATTTATTAGTTTCCTGCAATGATTGGGTCTAAGCATGCTAATGCTAAATCAACTATAACTTGTCCGCAACCTGCTAGTACTTCAACGTTTTTTTGTAAATTCTAGCCAATTTTTAATGTATTTCGATTCAAATATATCCTACTAAAGCCTAGAGTAGCTCCTGCTGTAAATTCCCTGGGTTCTTTCACTTTAATGCGAACTCTAACGTGAAACCTCACTGCGCCAATGGTACTATGTCATAAGTCATGGGAGAGTAGGTCGCTGCCCGGCTTGATATACAAGCTTTTTTTCTTTCTAAAATCAATTGCAATATTTTGTAACATTTCTGATTTAGTCATTATATAATATTCATATTTCAATTAATGTGAATTATATGTCAAATAATATAACAAACAGATGAATCTCACATCTCACACTATTTTTATTACAGGTGGTACTTCTGGTATAGGTCTTGCGCTTGCAAAAGCTTTTGCTGATCTTGGTAATAAAGTAATAATATGTGGTCGGACACCAGAAAAGCTTAAAACAGCTCTTGAGTGTGATTCCAGACTTTCAGGCTTTACAGTTGATATCACTGATATTGAAGCTTCTAGCCACATTTTAAATGAGTTTGCTAGAAACAATTGGCATCCTTCTATTCTAATAAATAATGCAGGAATAGCAAGCTCAGGAAAATTCTTGGTTGATGATAAAAATTATCTCAATGAACATATTTCAAGACAAATTAAAACAAACCTGGAAGCACCTATGCGTCTTTGTGTAGAATTTCTTCCTTTGCTCAGAAAACATAAAGAAGCAGCTATTATTAATGTTACATCAGGACTTGCTATTACACCTACTGGCTCATCTGCTGTATATTGCGCTAGTAAAGCAGCTCTTAGGTCTTTTACCAAGTCATTGCGTTATCAAATGGAATATGCTGGTGAAAATATAAAAGTTGTAGAAATATTACCTCCTATATCAGATACGGACATGGCTAGCCGTAGCAATAGTTATAAAATGCCATCTGAGCAAGTAGCAAGAGAGGTTATTAATGGCCTTATGAGAGGTGTTAATGAGATTCGTATAGGTAAAGTAAGATTACTTTATATGATAAATAGAATATCTCCTTGGCTTGCGGATAAGTTAATGAAATCTGGTTGGTGGTAAGTTTTTTGCTTTGATATCGGTGCTTAAATTATATAGCGTTACTCTAAGTGTTATTTATTGTCGCGCTCCTCTTTTCATCTCGCACAAATTATTCAAATCTAAAGTGATGAGAATCATAATATTTAACTCCATTTTTTGATTTTATTTTACAAAAATATAAATTTTAAAATTTAATTTTCTTGAAAAAACATTTTATATTTAATATAATTTAAAAATTATTAATATTAACGGGCGAGAAAATGTGGAAAAATTACAAAAAAATGTTAAAAAAGGAGTAGATAACGCTTTTGGTGAAGGCAAAGCAGACGAAATAGCAGCGGGCGTGCATTTATTAGTTGGTGATAGGGGAAAAGCAGAAAAGCTACTTGCAAAATCTGAAGCTGAAAGAGATGGGGCTTCTGGGGGAAGCGTTAGTGCTGCTGTTGATTCGAGTGTTCCTGCACCTGTAGAAGCTGCTGCTGTTGATTCGAGTGTTCCTGTGCCTGTAGAAGCTGCTGCTATGACGAAGCATTCTAAAGATATGTATGCTGACATGCTTCCGAATGATATTGCAGCTTTAAAACTTTCAGGAGCTTGTCATCGTGACGAAGACGAATAAACGGAAGTGCTTTAGTTATGGTTTTGAGGCAGCAATTTGGTTCTGCTGCCATTAATTATACTTATTTTATGGAATATCATCTATATCAGGAGAGGAAGTTGATCCTGTAGTTACATGTGTTTCTTCTTCAGCACATGCCGAAACCACAGAGCTTGGTTTTGGATCAGCACTTAAAATGGTATTTTTTAAATCTCTTAATGTTCCTAGTTTTGTTAAAAGCATAGTTTCTTCATGATCTAACATTTTGACAATTTGATCCCGAGTGCTATCTTCAGCACTAGATGTGGAGCCAGCAGAAGTGCCAGCAGCACAGAAATCTGCTGATGTTTCAAGAGAAGAATGTTTCTCTCCAAGAAGCCCTAATATCTCTGAAGTTACGTATTCTAGATTATGAAGCAGCACTAGGGAAATATGCTTCATATCTCCTTGACTTATCACTGCTTTTAGAAACTTAGAAACACCGAATTCTTCTTCCCGAAATTTAACTTTACGTAGAGTCTTGCATTGAGCTAGAGATGAAATTGCATCATCCAAGTCTTTATGGGGTATATTAATTGCTAATGTATTAAGAGATTTTAATTTAGCAATATCTTGAACAACTAATTTAGCAAAGCTTATGTAGCATGATGAAATATTAAGCTCTTCAACATAATGTAATTTGCAAAGAGAGCTAGAAACTAAAGGGTCAAGTTCTGTTGCCTTTGAGTAAAAAGAAATCCCAAATTTTTTTATCGAGGATGACTTAGCGATTACTTCAATTATAAAAATAAAATGGTCTTTTGATCCTAGCGCACAATCCAAAATAATTTCTGCTGCTTCTTGTGCGTTTTGGTATAACCTAGAATTTTGCACACGGATGTCATTAATATCTAGTTCGTATAAAGAGTTAATTTCGTGAACATAGCGTGATAGCATCATTTTATGTCTATTTTTTAAGATGTTTATAGTGTAATATTTAACAAATAATAATTATTTAGTCTACTAAATTAATTAGAATCTATAAAATCAATTTATTATTGATATTATTTTATTCAAAATGATGAAATTTAGCAGAATAAGATTTCAGATGATGAGAAGAAAATATTCAAAATGTAGAATTTTAGTATATTCAAGAACGTCTAAATCATAATTGTTGTTTCATATGTGCATATTATAAAAAAGCTTGACGCGACTGATTCTATCGAAATAGAAGGAAGATGGATTAGCGTCGTCACGGGAATGACGATACCAAGGAGAAGAGGTTCGGAAACGAGTTTAGGATGACTTGGCTAGGTTTAGAATGGCAAAAGCCTATCAAACATTATCAGCAAAATAAAAAACCCAGTAATTATTCTGGGTTTTTTCTCGTCTAATTGTAGAATCAAAAAATTTTATTCGTCAGCACCTTGATCTGGTGCTGGTAGTCCAACTAGTTCTGCTATATCTTGTTCTGACACAATTATAACTTGGCCGCCGTTGAATGTTACATCTACATCTGGCTGTGTACGAAATCTTACTTCATATCCGTTAAGGTTAACCCTGTCTATATGAGGAGCTAACGGGGGTACTAATATCACATTCGGGGCAGTAATTGTGAGAACTCTTTCAAAAGGCTAGGGGGCAGCTGGTGCCGGTAAATAATTTGCCATAAAAATATTCTAATTTTAATTTCTAAAATTAAGATAACTAAATTTTACTTTTTTATCAATAATAAATCTTTTAAGTTATTTTTTATATATGAATTAGAAGACGTAGCCAGCTAGATTATCGTTCAAAGTTCTTTAGATCAGAACTCTGAGGTAGATAAGGTTATGTGATATCCCAATTGCTATTTAGAGGTCTTCTTTGACAAGGCACTCTCTCCAGAAGAGGGCTTTCACTTGATACACATGGGCTTTTTATTTCATACGGAGCTTTAGTGCCGCAGGAAGTAAGGCCGACTGAAAATATAACCAGTAAAAATAATCTAGCGACTTTTGTTTTTATTTTGGACTGCATTTTTTAATTCCTCATCAGGATCGTTATAAGCTTCATTAAATATGCAAACAAGTTTTTTGCCAAGTCTCATAGAGAGTTTGGGGAAAACTTGTTCAACTATTATTAGATTTTTAGTCGACGGGCTCATATGATAATTAAGCATCGATTCTCTTAACTCTTCATCTACAGCAAAGATAGCCGGAACATCCACATTTTTATCTCTGAATTGAATATAGGTATATTCACCATCATCATATAATTTTACAGGAGCTATATCTTCATTTCCGCTTAATGAATAATTAAAATTATATTTTTCAGGATGAGTAAGATCCGGGCCCGAGGTAGATGCGTGGAATGTTCTTAGTGTATCTTCTTGCTCTTCATCAGGGTAAATAAACCTTACATTAAATACCATATCTGGATCTCTTATGTTATCTGCTTCTTCAGCATATAACTCAAAGAAATAAGTTCGTTTGTTGGTGATTAAGGTCATATTTGTTGTGGCATCTTCTTCAATAGGTTTTATAAATAGCCTAAAACCAGCGGGGACTATCTGCCAGGCCGTTGTGTCTCCCATGGATATACTGACAATTTCTTCATCTTTTGCAAGCTCAACTGAGGCTTGATATCCATAATAGCCTGTGAATTTGAAAACATCATCCGGACTATATACCAAAACTCTAATTCTGCTATCTATTGCAGTAGGTCTTGATTCCCTAATTGCATAAGACTCTATGCTAGAGAATATCAAAATTAAAAAAAACAATCTTCTAAAATTAGTTAGCATTATTATCTCGTATGAGTTTTACTTTATAATCACTTACAGTAAAATTAAATGGTGCATTATCTTTTAGCTCACTTTTTACTTCGTCTATTACGAAAGTAATTTCCGCTTGCCAGTCTTGATCACTAATAATTTTGCCAGTATTTTTGGTTGCTTTGGTGTTAAAACTTACTAAAGCATTATTTTTGGATGTAAAAGTAACGGATTTAATATTTACTTTTTTAGTTGCATATGATTCTAGAGTTAGCACAGGAGAATCTGGGTTATCTATGCTTATATAATCATTATATTTATTGTATACTGGTTTAGTAGACGTTCTTTGAAGAAATAGCATGTTATTTGACAAAGAAGTATAGTCATACGACTCTCTTATATCTATGTATGTCTCTAGAAAAATTTTGGAAACTGACTTATATACATCTTCTCCATAATAATCAGCATTATTAATTTTGGCTGAAAATTCAGCTGTGTCTTCTATCAAAATAGCATAACCAACTTGTCTGTTGAGAGGGAATAAGACGTAGATATTAATTGCTGTGATTGATAAAGCTATGATTATTGAGACAAATACCACAAAAGCTTCCGACCTTAAAACATAAGGATAAATGAACATCTCAGTATACCAGTTTCTGGCACGCTTATAATATTCTCCGCTTTCAACTATATCACGCATTAAATTTTATATTATTTTTAGAAGTTTAATTTATGAGATTATTTTCATATATCATAGGCCAAATTGCTATAACCTTTGAATAGATGGAAATTGTGTGTCATTCTGACCACTGAGCGCAAGAGGTCAATATGAAGCTATAAAAAGAAAATATCTGAATATTTCTCGAATGTGGCTTGTGTTTTTAACAAAATATTGTATATATTTTCTGTGCGTAAAAATTCTTCTTTCGCATATTTAGTTAAATGCGCCCTTAGCTCAGCTGGATAGTGCAACAGATTTCTAATCTGTGGGTCAGAGGTTCGAATCCTTTAGGGCGCGCCATCCTTTAGTTTTTTGTTTCATTAGCAACACTTTTTTCCTATAAAAATGTAAGATAGTTGATATCAGTTGTTGAAGCCCTGAAAAAATCTATTATTATTAACAGCCTAATAGATGAGAAATAAAATTAATGAGCTACCTGGTAGACAAATTCGCAAAAATCTTAACAGATAAATTGCCAGAGAAATCTTGGGAAGGTTTTTTAGAGAGCATGAAGAGCTTTGAAATATTATTGGATAAAAATATAAAATTCAAAAATTTTATATTTTCTTTTAATGTTAAAAAAGATGATAAAATAAAGATTATTATGCTTCTTGCTGAAAAATGGCCTTATGAAGACGCGCAAATTTTGAGGAATATGACTATTTCTTTAATTAAATCGGACAATATAAAGATATTTAGTAAGATTGCGCAAGCATTGCACAAAAAGATATTAGAAAAGAAAAATATAACAGAGGCAAAAATTTATTTTGCTTCTGAGCCATCAGAAAACCAAATTAATAATGTAAAAGATATTTTAATCAAAAAATATAAAATTAATCCTGAAATTGTTGTAAATATTGATGAAGAAATAATAGGTGGGTATCTAGTGAGTTTTGATGGAAAAATTCTGGATGCTTCACTAAATAATAGCTTTAATAAATTTTTAGAAAATTTGCAGGAAAAAATTGCAGTGGGAGAAAGCTTATGAAATTTAATATCAACGAAATCTCTGAAGTAATAGAGAAAGAAATTACTAACATAGATTTTAGGGCTGATTTAGATGAAGTAGGGGAAGTAATTACTATTGGAGATGGTACTGCAAGAGTATATGGACTTGAAAATGTCCAAGTAGGAGAAATTGTTGAATTTAATGCTGGTGTTAAAGGGCTTGTTCTAAATCTAGAAGTGGACTCCGTGGGAATTGTTATCATGGGTGATGATAGAGGGGTTAAGCAAGGTGATATTGTTAAAAGAACCGGGCAAATACTTCAAGTTTCTGTTGGAAAAGAGTTGCTTGGTAGAGTTGTTGATGCCCTGGGTAATCCTATAGATGGGAAGGGAGCAGTTAAAACAAAAATTTCGAAAAGAGTTGAAGTTAAGGCGCCAGGAATTATATCCAGAAAAAGTGTGCATGAGCCTATGCAGACTGGTATTAAAGCTATTGATTCATTAATACCAATTGGAAGAGGGCAGAGAGAGCTTATAATTGGAGATAGGCAAACAGGAAAAACTTCTATAGCAATTGATACAATCATAAATCAAAAACATGCGCATCAACATTCTAAAGATGAAAAAGACAAAATATATTGTATTTACGTTGCTATTGGCCAGAAAAATTCTTCAGTTGCTAGAATTGTAAAACAATTAGAAGAAGCTGGAGCTTTAGAATATACTATAGTTGTATCCGCCACTGTTTCAGATCCAGCTCCGTTACAATTTCTTGCACCGTATATAGGCTGTACTATAGCAGAATATTTTAGAGATAATGGAATGCATGCCTTGATAGTATATGACGATCTTTCTAAACATGCTGTGGCCTATAGACAAATGTCTTTATTATTAAGAAGACCTCCTGGAAGGGAAGCATATCCTGGAGACGTATTCTACCTGCATTCTAGGTTGCTTGAGAGAGCTGCAAAAATGTCTGATGACAAAGGAGCTGGATCTCTAACTGCGTTACCGATAATCGAGACACAAGCAGGTGATGTTTCTGCATATATTCCTACAAATGTTATTTCTATAACCGATGGGCAAATATTCTTAGAAAGTGAATTATTTTATAAGGGCATTAGGCCTGCTGTAAATGTTGGTATTTCAGTCAGTAGGGTAGGATCAGCTGCTCAGATAAAGGCTATGAAACAGGTTGCAGGATCTATCAAACTTGAGCTAGCTCAATATAGAGAGATGGAAGCTTTTGCGCAATTTGGATCTGATTTAGATGATGCAACAAAAAAATTGCTTGCTAGAGGATCGCGCCTTGTCGAGCTCTTAAAGCAGGGTAATGGTAAGCCTTTCTTAGTTACGGACCAAGTGATAAGTATATTTAGTGCAGTAAAAGGTTATTTAGACAAAATAGAAGTCTCGGATGTGAAAAAATTTGAAGAGTCATTTCTTGTATTTATCAAATCTTCTAATCCTAAATTATATAGTAAAATTGAGGAAGAGCGGACAATAAGTGAGGAATCCGAGAGAGAATTAAGGAAAATATTAGAATCTTATTTAACTAATTTTAAAATGGCTAGCTAATGTCTGGATTAAAGCTTCTCCGCAATAGAATAAAAAGCGTGCAATCCACGCAAAAAATTACTAAGGCGATGAGAATGGTTTCAGCTTCTAAATTGCATAAAGCTAAAGAATCAGAAGAAGTCGCTAGAAATTTTAGGGATAGAATTATTTCTATAATTCTTGATGCTAAAGAAAGCGCTGATCATGCGGATTTAAGTTTGCTTGATAAAGCTATTTTATATAAATCTGATGCGGAATATAATAATACTATAGCTGTTGTGTATAGCTCTGATAGGGGGTTATGCGGTCCATATAATAGTGCTCTATATAGAAAATTGCGCAATGAATTATATGATTATCCTAATCTGAAAGTTATATGTGTTGGCAAGAAAATATACGAACTTCTAAATGGAAAGGTTAATATAGTTGCTCATCTATCTGCAAGTTCTAACCCTGGAGATATCGTAAAAGAAATTAATAATATTGTAATTTCAGAATTGCACTTAAACCCATTAACCAGGGTTATAGCTTATTATACTAGATTTAAAAATACTTTAACTCTGATCCCTGATAAAATTCAGACTATACCTATTGAAGGGAGTAATGAACGAAGAAAGCTTGATATAGAATTTGAAGGAGATGGCCTTATTCAAAAACTCATAGAATTATATCTGGAATCTAATATCATTGCTAACTTATACGAAAGCAAAGCTAGCGAAGAAGCATCTAGAATGACGGCTATGGAAAATGCTACTAGAAATGCCGGGGAAATGATAACAGCATTAACGTTAAAAATGAATAGAACAAGGCAAGCGCAGATTACTAAAGAATTAATAGAAGTAATTTCAGGTGCTGAAGCAATATAAATACTAATAGAAGAAAAAATATGACCAAAAATATAGGAAAAATTACTCAAGTTATCTCTGCTGTTGTAGATGTGAGATTTGATTCAGGTAACATACCGCAAATTTTAGATGCTCTTACATGTAAGGATGGTGATCGAACTATTGTTTTTGAAGTCGCTCAGCATATGGGAGATAATTCTGTTAGATGTATTGCGATGGATTCTACGGAAGGTCTTGTTAGAGGTCTTGAGGTTGTTGATACAGGAAGTCCAATTAAAGTGCCAGTAGGGAAATGTACACTCGGAAGAATTATAAATGTTATAGGTGAGCCTATTGATGAAAGAGGAAAGATTTCTACAAAAGAATTAAAGTCTATATATTCTGAACCTCCAGCCTTCACAGAGCAGTCGACTGAAAAAAATATCTTAGTTACTGGTATAAAGGTAATTGATTTACTGGCCCCATACGCGAAGGGCGGAAAAATTGGATTATTCGGTGGAGCAGGTGTCGGAAAAACCGTATTAATAATGGAGCTGATAAATAACGTTGCTAAAGCTCATGGTGGATATACTGTATTTGCAGGAGTTGGGGAGCGTACTAGAGAGGGTAATGATTTATATCATGAAATGATAGATTCTGGAGTAATTAATTTAGAAGAACATGAAAAATCTAAAGTTTCCCTTGTATATGGCCAGATGAATGAGCCACCAGGAGCAAGGGCGCGTGTTGCACTAACAGGCCTGACTATTGCTGAAAATTTTAGAGATATGGATGGTGGGCAGGACGTATTATTTTTCGTGGATAACTTATTTAGATTTACACAAGCTGGCTCTGAGGTTTCTGCGTTGCTTGGAAGAATTCCTTCTGCTGTTGGTTATCAGCCAACACTTTCTACAGATATGGGAGCTATGCAGGAACGTATTACTTCCACTATTCATGGTTCAATTACTTCTGTTCAGGCTATTTATGTTCCAGCAGATGATTTAACAGATCCAGCCCCTGCTACATCTTTTGCGCATTTAGATGCCACAACAGTTCTAAGTAGGCAGATTGCTGAACTCGGGATTTATCCAGCTGTGGATCCGCTTGATAGTAATTCCCAAATGCTTGATCCTGACGTCATTGGGGAAGAACATTATAACGTTGCAAGAGAAGTGCAGAGAGTTTTACAAACATATAAATCATTGCAAGATATTATCGCGATACTTGGTATGGATGAGCTTTCAGAAGAAGATAAGCTAGTGGTCTCAAGAGCTAGAAAAATTCAAAGATTTTTATCCCAGCCATTCCATGTGGCTGAAGTATTTACTGGTGCAAAAGGTAAATTTGTAGAGCTTAGCGATACAGTTTCGGGGTTTAAAGCTATTATTGAAGGGAAATATGATAATTTACCAGAAGCCGCTTTCTATATGGTTGGCACTATAGAAGAAGCTCTAGAAAAAGCAGAAAAACTCAAAGAAAATAGCTAAGATGTCTAGAATAAGCTGCGTTATACATACTCTATCTTCTAAACAAGAAATAGAGCCTGCTGATATGATTTTGCTGCCAGGAGCTAAAGGAGAGCTTGGAGTATTGTATAACCACGCACCTACTATAGTTGAATTAAAAGAAGGATTTATACGCACTTATAAAGATGAAGCTCTTGCTAATGAGGTTAAGATTGAAGGTGGGATTGCGTATATTAAAGCTGATATAATAGAAATTTTTAGCACTCCAAGGTTTATTTTTTAATAACCCAAACTCTTTTTACAAAAGCTGAGCGTACTCAACAAATATTTATAAGCTTGGCTGGTCTTCGACTTAAAATTCTAGGGTCTTCTAATTTGAAATTTTGTATAATCATACATAAACATACGACCAGCTTTTCCTATCTATGTATTCAATTTTGTTACCTTGTTGCGATAGATGAATTCTTTTTTTTTTTTTAAATCATTTAAGTCTATCCTATTCGAAGCATTTTCTATTACTATAGTAGTTTAGTTTGGATTAGCAACGTTGTTGCTTGTCGTTTACCTATTAGTTATAGGCTACGCTCCTCGCGCCTAGTATCTAATTCAACCTAAATTACTATAATAGATTAAATTAATAGTTTAGAGGTTTTACATGTCTCGTGCTGATACAGAAGGAATGACACAAGCCCAGAAAATTGCAATTGCTAATAAAGATGCAATTTTGAGAGCATTTTGCCCAACATTTTGTTTTTCAAAGGGAGAATATTCTTTCCCAATGGACCCAGACCAATATGCACAGGACGTGCTGAGCGCTAAAATGAGGCATTATGCTAAACTTACAGAAAGCCGTGCTTTAACAGAAGAAGAAAAGAAAGAATATAGTCTTGTTAAAAAATTCTATCCAAAAGGAATAGGTAAAGATTTTAATAGAGAAGCCTTCAAGGATACTGAGGTGATAGCACGTCTTGCGCACGAGAAAGATAATCGAGATAAAGTTGCTGAAGAAAATCCTACAGGTTTATTTTTAACATTTGAAGAAAAGAAGCTAGGTTATAAGTTAGGCGAGATGGTTCCTATTAGTGGTGTAAAGCCTAAAGATGGTTATGTGGATGCTCCTGTTCATGTTGATTATATGCCAACTCACGATGGAGCTCTTATTAAGGCTGAGTGTTTTTATCCACTTAGTGGCGCGATTCCAGGGACAAATTGGCTATATAAGTTGCTTCCCGATAAATGGGCAAAAAAATTAGGAAATCTTGCAGTTCATGCTGGGGATTGGGAAGGAGTATATGTTAAAGTGAAGATTGATGAACAGGGTAACACAAAATTTGATCATATGAGGACTTTTGCGCATGGTAGATCAGGCTCTGTTGAACGTGGCCCAGATAGAACAACTTTTGATGAAAATGGTGCTCCATGTGTTTTTGTAGGAGAGGCTACTCATCCTTCTTATGCCGATAATTTTCCTGTAAGAAGTAAGTTTTTTGATAAGGTTGGTAATGCAACTAGATTAGATGTGAGAAAAGGCGGAAAAATTACAGATTTGAGCGACGGTGAAAACCACCCTGAGTGGACAGTGGCAAAACATTGGGGAACTTCTGGTATGGAATTTAGTAAACACAAAACTATAACTCCAGAAGTATATGAATCCAAGCGAGCAGATAAAAATGATGGATTTGATAAGTTTGGATATAAGCCTATTTCTGACAATAAGTTTTTTCAGAAGATTAATTCTGCTGCGAGAACAATACAAAATTTTGTGAGAACTAAGGTGCTTGGCAAGAAACCAGTAGAAATACCGAGTCCTGTTATGTTAGAAAGCTTAAATGAAGCCGGCACATCCCGTATAATGAGCCGGGTAGCACCAGGCAAAACTGTGGATACTCCTACCTTATCAAGAGGGGCTGTTCAGAATCCTTTACCTCGACCAAAAAAATCTTTTCTTGAAAAGGTTCAAGAACAAAAAGCTGCAAGACCTAAAAAGAGCTTAGGAAAGTCTTAGTAGCCCCATTTATTTTGATATAATAGAGCTGGTGCCAAAATAGGGCTAAGCTCTATTTGCATAATATAGCCAGTTACTTTGGATTAGGTGCGTTGTTGCTTGCCGCTCTCAGCTATTATTTATAGGCTTTGCGTCTTGGCTCCCTATAACCCAATCCAAATTATTCCTATAATAAAAACTATTCTAGCCGAGCTTTACCGCCATTGTGAGTAATAGAGTGGTTGCATTTTTACCTGTGCCATCCTCTTTCTTAGAATAATCTTTATCCCAGAAAATATGTGCTCCAAATTCCACATTTTTTTGCACTTCAATTGTGTAATCCGATTGGAATCTAAGCTTAGGTAGGCCGCTACCAAAATCATTTCCCTTAATATGGACGCTTTCCTTTGAAGTTTGAGCGCTCACACCAATTCTGCTTGGCTTTTCATTAAAACTATTAAAATTATAGCCCAAATCAATTAAAGCAGCAGATGGCTTTGCTCCCTTAGTTTTCCACTTCATATCATTAGAATTAAATTTTCTCAGAGCTGATGTGTATTGTGCTGCAAAATCCCAGCTTGATTGTTTTCTTTTATAGCTTGCACTTATCGCAGGAACTGATGTTTTGTAGCTTATGTTTAATGGGTTTTTATCTTTTCCACAGCATGTTTTGCTTGTTGAAACTATATAATTCACTGAATTTGCAATATTGTTAATCCAGCCAATAGAAATTTGATCTATAGAGGTTGTATCTTCTCTTTGGTATTGCAATTGCGCGCCGAAATTGTTAATCGTTGTCGATTTATCGCGCTTCTTTTTGCCTGAAAAACTATATGCGGCAATACTTACTCCAGATTCATGTATATGCCCAATAGTGAGCCCTGCTGCTTGAGTTTGAGTTAATAGTTGAGTTAGTGTGGCAGGTATCATGTTTCTTTGATACTGCCCATAAGGTAAATATTGTATACCTGCTCTTGCGTAATATTTAGGCTCTGTAGAGTCTGTGAAAGTAACATAAGACTCATCGAGATTACCATATTTAGTCATTCTTAATTCGTCATTTTTCCTACCAAATCCGCAAGCTGAGCATGAACCGCTCATTTTATTTGGTGCGAAATTAAGTGCTAAATGCGCTGTAGTTAAGGGGTTGATTTCTGCATCCACATATAAACTTGCTCGTGGAAAGCAAAATGTAGAATAATTCTTTTTTTTATCTTTACTAAATCTTCTGGCATTTCCTGCATTATCATCACTAAATATCATCTCACCCATAATAAGGCCCGAGATTTTGAGTTTTTTCATCCATTCTTCCGAGGCAAAATTATATGCTTGATTTTGATTTAGAATGCTTTCTTTATTTATATTATTTGCACTTGCAGTTAGCGAAGTAATAAGTAATGGAAGTAATAAAAATCTCATTAGATATAATTTATTTTGATAATAAAAATTTTATATATCACAATCAGAAGTAGCATACAAATTATATTTTTAGCAATGCTTACCTGCTGCAACTCCAGAAGACCAGGCCCATTGAAAGTTATAGCCTCCAAGCCATCCTGTTACATCTACAACTTCGCCTATAAAAAATAAATTTGGCACTAATTTAGATTCCATAGTTTTTGAAGATAGAGATTGTGTATCTATTCCTCCAGATGTAACTTCAGCTTTCTTATAACCTTCTGACCCAGAAATTTGGAATTGGTAATTTGTTAGGTTATTTATTAATTCTACTAGCTTTTCTTTTTTTATTTCAGAAAGATTTTTAGTGATTAAATCATGATTGAGTAATTTTTCTAACATTCTTGAAGCTAGGTAAGGTTTTAATATAGTATAAGCTGTTTTTTTAGTGTTTTCTGGAGTGTTTAGCAAAGATTTTACCTCTATGTTAGGTAGCAAATTTATGGAAATGATTTCTTCAAAATTTCTAAGATAAGAAGAAATTTGTAAAATAGCAGGACCACTTAAGCCACTATGCGTGAAGAGTATATTTTCTTTGAAATTTGTTTTGCCATATTGAACTATGGAATTACATGAAACGCCGCTTAACTCTGAGAAGATTTGCTTTTGGGTGGGTTCTAGAATTAAAGGTACCAAGGCAGGTCTTGTATCTATTATTTCATGATTAAATTGCTTTGCCATGTCATAGCCAAAAGAAGAAGCTCCGATTTTAGGTATAGAAAGACCGCCACTAGCAATCACAAGGGATTCAGACTCTATTATTCCATTAGAGGTGGTAATTTGAAAATGAGTTGATTTTGAGACGTTTAAAATCTTAATATCTGTTGCTATTTTAACAGAATTTTTTCTGCATTCATTTATAAGCATTTCAATAATTTGATTCGATGAGGAATCGCAGAAAAGCTGTCCTAGGGTTTTTTCGTGATAAGCTATCTTATATGATTCAACTAATTTTATAAAATCTTGCGCGGTATAACTTGCAAGAGCTGATTTTATGAAATGTGGGTTTTGGGATAAATAATTAATAGGAGAGGCATTAATGTTAGTGAAATTACATCTTCCTCCTCCTGAGATTCTGATTTTTTCTCCAATTTTATTTGTATGCTCAAGGATGATAGTTTTTCTATTTCTGATTCCTGCATGAATACCAGCCATTAGGCCAGCAGCTCCAGCTCCTATAATTACTACATCATATTTTTGTGTGTTTTCTAGCATGCTAATAAGTGAAGTTAGGATTGAAAAATGGCTAAATTAGATTAAATTTCTTCAGGGTAATCTTGCGGACGATTCTTACAATATTCTACTAAACTATGACCTTCAGGGACGGAGATTTTTTTACAAAATTTCAAATTATCAAATCCCCCTTCAGAAGTTCGCTTGTTTTCTATGATTTCATCTATGTCTTTTTTCTTAACACCTAATAATTTCATTAGGCAATCTAATACTTCAAAGACATCAGCAATTTCTTCGAGTAATTCATCACCACTTGCACGAGTAAGCTCATGAACTTCTTCGATCAGCTTTGCTTTTACAAAAGGTTCTGCTTCATATTGATTTAGCTCTTTTCCTTCAACAATAACTCCAGTATCAACCATACGCTGATATCTTTTATCTCTGATTAACTTATTGCATTTAAAGTTATATCTTTTATTCATATTTGTTATTGCTGTGATATGCCCTAAGCTTTTCTAATATTTCTTTTTGATTGTTTGCAGGCAAAGTTGTTTTCTCAAGTTCATTTGTGAGTTTTTCTGCCTTGCCTCCAAGGTTATGAGCTAAAAATTCTTCAGTAGCTCCATAGAAAGCTATTTTATTTTCTGGTCTTGCAAATCCATGTCCTTCATCCATAAATAACATGTAAATATAAGGAATATTTTTTTCTTTCATTGCTTTGACAAATTGCTCTGATTCATCTTGCTTCACTCTTGGGTCTTTTTCGCCTTGAGCTATTAGCAATGGTATTGAAAGTTTTTCTGCATGAGTAAGAGGTGATCTATCAGATAGGAATTTCTTACCTTCTTCAGTTCTTGGATCTCCTACTTGCTTATATGCTATTTCCATAAAAGAAGTCCAATATGCAGGAAATGTTGCGAGTAAGGTGTTAAGATTTGAAGGGCCTACTATATCGACAGCGCATTTAAACACATTCGGAGAATTAGTGGCAGCCCATAAGGATGCATAGCCGCCGTAGCTGCCACCATACACTGCTACTTTGGCTGGATCTGCTATTTTTTGATCGATCGCCCATTTTACAGCATCAAGTAAATCTTCATGCATTTTACCGCCCCATTCTAAATTACCTTTAGAAACAAAAGATTTACCAAATCCACGTGAGCTTCTAAAATTTACTTGAAGAACAGCATAGCCTCTATTCGCAAGCCACTGAGCTTCTGGATCATATCCACAGTCATCTCGAGACCAAGGACCACCATGAACTAATAATACAAGAGGAACTGGACCTGAGGTATTTAATGGTTTTGTTATATAAGAAGGTAGCTCTAAGCCGTCTCGTGCCTTGATAACAATCGGTTCCATTTTGGCTAATTGATAATTTTTTAGATCTTCTTTATTAGTAAAAAGAAATTTGAGATTTTGAGTCGATGTAGAATATAAATAGTAGGACATAGCTTTGTCGTCATTCATGTCAGCAACGATCCAAATAGAATCATCAAAAGTTCTACTTGCAATAATTATTTCCCCTGTAAGATTTTTTGTGAGAAGCTTCATATGTTCCTCAAATCTTTTATCTAAGCATATCCATTCATTTTTTAGATAATTTATAGAGTAGGCTTCAACCAGACCTGTTTTTGGGGAGGTTGTAATGCCATTAATTTCGGCTTTATAACCTTCTCCTAAAATTTGCACGTGTCCTGTTTTTGTATTAAGTGCTTTGAGGCTATTTAAATCTTTTCCTGTGCTGTCTAGCATGTATAAGATATCACCTTTGTTATTAAAACCTAATAGAGAAGTGGTGTATACATCTTCTAAGCTTACAGTTAAATAATGAACAAATTGATATTTACCATCTGGGGCTTGAGATAATTTCAAATATTCTGTATTGCCTCCATCCATTGTTTTGGAGCCAAATCTGATTTTATAATAATCATCTATTATAAAATCGCTTAATTCTTCTGTGTTTTCGAAAATTAAAGTTTTCTCTCCAGTAATAACATTTAGTTTATATAAATCGTGATATCTTTCATCTCTATCATTCAGTCCTATTATTATTTCATCAGGGAATTTATCCGATACTCCTAATATCCTGCCATTTACTTTTGCTGGCGAGAGAATTTTATCCTCTTTCGTATTTATATTTAAAGCATGAATTTGCCAATTTTCATCTCCTCCATCATCCTTTAGATAAATTATATGCTGATTATTATATAACCAAAAATACTGCCTTATTCCTCTTCCTTTATCAAAAGTTATAGGATAGCTATGATCTAATTCGTCAATCTTTGCTATAAAAATATTTAATACGTTTTCAAGGCTTGATATATACGAGAGATATTTGCCATCTCTGCTAATGCGGACTGCTGTTTTATCTGGATTGCCAAATAATATTTTTCTAGGAATGAGATTTTCATTATCCATTGTGTCTATTCTCTTTGGTTTGTAATTTATGTATAAAAATACTGATAAGAGAGCAAGTATGCTCGAAAATATAATAGATTTACGCATTAGCATTATCCTTTGTTAATGAAGATTCTTCAAATTCAATGAGAAGATCTCCTGTAGAGACTTGATCTCCTTCTTTTACAAAGATCTTAGAGATTTTTCCTCCAAATGGAGCTAGGATAATATTTTCCATTTTCATCGCAGTTAAAATTACTAACTCATCATTAATTTTAACTATGGCTCCTTCTTTTGCTTTAACTGCAACTATATTGCCAGTTAATGGGGCTAATATTGATGTGGTTTCTTCTAGCGCTTCTTTTTCTGGCATTAAAGATTCTAGTTCTGCAATTCTATTTGAGCGCACATGCGCCTTTACCGTTACGCCCCCATGTGTTAAAGAATAAGCAGTTGGTATATGTTCTATCTTAACATTTATAAAGCGGCCATTAACATATCCTGTGAATAATTTACTGCCAATTTGCCAATGAGTCCTCAGGAATATTCTGCTGCTTCCATGCCTAATATTAAGGCCACCTTCAACTGACTTAATAAGAATAGGGAAGTGTTTGTTATCTATAGTAACAATCCATCTAGTGCCAATTTTGTGGTATTGATTATTAATTTGGCCAGCTACTGTCGTAGTTCTTTTCTGCTCTAAAATAAAAATATAAATCGCAGTTGAGAGGAAATTTTCTGTGATTTCCGAAGTTAAGTTTACTCCGATAAAACCATCAGGATATTCTTCTGAGATAAAATTGGTGTTTATATCACCATGAATAAAACGAGGATGGCTCATAATTGCTTCTAAAAAGCTAATATTATGGGAAATACCTCTGATTATATATGAGCCGAGAGCATCCGACATTTTAGCTATAGCAAGCTCTCTTGTAGTTTCATGGGTGCAAAGCTTTGCAATCATAGCATCATAAAACATTGCGACGTCACTTCCTGGGCCGATCCCACTATCTACACGTATATGTTTATTTTTAGGAGGTTCAGAATATTCAATAATTCTGCCAGAAGAAGGCAGGAATCCTCTAAGCGGATCTTCTGCATAAATTCTACATTCAAAAGCCCAGCCATCTAATTTGATGTCTTCCTGATTAAGCTCAAGTTTTTTGCCAGCAGCAATTCTTATCATTTGCTCGACGATATCGATCCCGGTGACTAGCTCTGTTACGCAATGTTCAACTTGGAGGCGCGTGTTCATTTCGAGGAAGTAAAAGTTCTTATCCGAATCGACAATGAATTCTACAGTGCCTGCAGAATAGTAACCTACCTTTCGTGCTAGCATGACGCATTGATCATACATTTCTTTGCGTGTTACTTCGTCTATGAAGGCACTTGGTGCTTCTTCAATAACTTTTTGGTGATGTCTTTGAATTGAGCATTCTCGTTCGCCTAAACATATTATATTGCCATATTTATCAGCAAGAATTTGAACTTCTATATGCCTTGGCTTTTCTATTAATTTTTCGATAAAAACTCTGTTGTCGCTAAAACAGCTTTCTGCTTCTAGCCTTGCAGACATAAAGGCAGCTTTCATTTCATCTGCATTCCTGACAACTCGCATTCCGCGCCCGCCTCCTCCAGCAGCAGCTTTTACTATAACGGGGAACCCTATTTCTTCAGCAATTGTGATAGCTTGTGTAAAATCTGTAATTATACCCATATATCCTGGGACAGTGCTTACGCCTGCTTCTATAGCTATTTTTTTAGCTTCAATTTTATCTCCCATCACTTTTATTGCGTGGGTAGAAGGGCCGATAAGGACTATACCTTCTTTTTCTAATTCTTTTGAAAAAAGTGGGTTTTCAGATAAAAAGCCATAGCCTGGGTGAACTGCGTTAGCTCCACTAGTGCGGATTGCATTAATAATATTAGATATATTTAAGTAGCTTTCTGTTGCTGGGGAATTTCCTATATAATAGGCTTCCGAAGCTTTTTCTACATGTAAAGAATTTGTATCAGCTTCAGAATAAACAGCGACAGATTTAATATTCATTTTATTAAGAGAGCGAATAATTCGAAGCGCTATTTCCCCTCTATTTGCTATTAAAACTTTATCAAATAATGGTTTTTCTTCGGTCATATATTCTTCTATAAAGGTAAGTTATCGTGTTTCTTCCAGAGCGTGTTTACTTTTTTGTTTTTTAGGAAGCTAAGAGCTTTGCATATTCTCCATCTTGAACTTTGTGGATGGATGATATCATCTATATAGCCACGAGATGCGGCAACAAACGGAGATGTTACTGTATTTTTATACTCATTAATTTTTTCTTGCCTTGTTGCAGGGTCTGCTGAAGCTTCTTTGAAAATAACTTCTACGGCTCCTTCTGCGCCCATGACAGAAATTTCAGCATTTTCCCAAGCATAATTAATATCGCCTTTCAAATGCTTAGAATTCATGACAATATATGCGCCTCCGTAGGCTTTGCGGGTTATAATTGTAATTTTAGGAACGGTGGCTTCTGCATAAGCATAAAGAAGTTTTGCTCCATGTTTGATGATCCCGCTATGCTCTTGATCTGAACCAGGCAAGAAACCAGGCACGTCTACTAAAGTGATAATGGGAATATTGAATGCGTCACAGAACCTTACAAAGCGAGCTGCTTTTCTAGAAGCGTTGATATCTAAGCAGCCAGCCAAATGCATGGGTTGATTTGCGACAAACCCAACTGGGCAGCCTTCCATATAACCAAAACCAATAACTATATTTTTAGCATAGTTTGGTTGTATTTCAAAAAAATCTCCTTCATCGACGATCCGCTCGATGAGTTCCTTCATATCATATGGTTTGTTAGGATTGATTGGCACTAAAGTATTAAGTGACATATCTACTCGATCTGCAGGATCTTTAGTTGGCCTTGTGGGAGGATTATGTTTGTTCGATAAAGGAAGAAAATTAAAGAATCTCCTAAGCTCTAAAAGTGCCTCGATATCATTTTTGAATGATAAATCTGCAACTCCTGTTTTTTGGGTGTGCACTTTGCTGCCACCTAATTTTTCTTGAGAAACTACTTCGCCAGTAACTGTTTTTACAACGTCAGGTCCTGTTACGAACATATAAGAAGAGCCTTCTACCATAAAAGTAAAATCTGTAAGAGCTGGAGAATATACAGCGCCGCCTGCACATGGACCCATTATCATTGAGATCTGAGGAATCACGCCAGAAGCTTGGACATTACGGTGAAATATTTCACCATAGCCGCCAAGAGCATCTACGCCTTCTTGGATTCGTGCGCCGCCTGAATCATTAATTCCAATTATAGGAGCGCCTGTGCTAATTGCCATGTCAAGAAGCTGGCATATCTTTTTTGCGTGATTTTCTCCAAGAGAGCCTCCAAGAACAGTAAAATCTTGGCTATACACAAAAACTAGGCGCCCATTTATTGTGCCATGCCCTGTTACTACGCCGTCACCGGGAAATTTTTTGTCTGACATCCCGAAATTCTGGCATCTATGTTCTACAAACATTCCAGTTTCTTCGAAACTTTCTGGATCTAGCAAAACTTCTATTCTTTCTCTGGCTGTGAGTTTGCCTTTCTTATGCTGTTGAGCAATTCTATCATAACCGCCACCAAGTATAGCTTCTTGGATTTTATGCTCTAATTTTGGTTTCGATATCATAAATTTATATCACCCTAGAATAAGATAAGCCTTATGGCATTTTCTTTGAATTTAGCATACATAATTATTCCCAAAATAATAGTAATATTCATTTTGTTTGTATTTTTCTTGAAATAATAACCAAAAATCCAAATAAGAAGAAAGCAAATAATTGATGAAGTGAACCTAAGAAAACTGGTACTTGAAAAATTAGAGTGAGTACTCCAAGCATAAATTGAAATATTATAAGTAACGTGAGAGTTAAGGCTGAGTAATAGTTTTTGTGATTTAGTTCTTTGATTGCGAGGTAAAATATTACCAAGGATAATATACAAGCATTTACTCTATGAAAAAATTGTACTAAAGCTGGGCTTGATAAATAGCTGCCAATATTTTCTGAAAATATTTCGCTTGGATATATATGCTCTCCCATTAGAGGAAATGTGTTATATATAAGCCCCGCATCTAAACCAGCAACTAGGCCACCCAGAGCAATTTGAATTGTTGTGAGAATAATGCATACCAAATTTATACTGGCTAAATTTTCTTTATATTTAGAATTATAATATAAACGCAAAGCTTCATTTAATGATAGACCAAAAATTGCGAGAGCTAGAAGCAAATGAAAGGTTAGCCTAAAATGACTCACATAAGGAGTTGAAGCAAGGCCGCTTTTCACCATATACCATCCCATGAACCCCTGAGCTAAGCCTATGAAAGTTATTAGTAATAGGGATTTTTTAGTTTTTTGTGTTAACTTGTTGTAATACCAGAAAAAGATAGCCGGGATAAAAAAACATAATCCAATAATGCGTCCCGCCAATCTATGAAAAAATTCAAGCCAGAAAATTTTCTTAAATGCTTCTAGATCCATTTTGTTGTTAATGAGTTTGAATTCTGGAGAGGTTTGATATTTTGAGAATTCAATATCCCAATCATTTTCTGACAATGGAGGGATTATTCCTGTTACTGGCTTCCATTCTACTATTGATAGGCCGGAATTGGTAAGACGTGTTATCCCACCAATTATTACCATACATAATATCATTAACGAACAACAAAGCAGCCAATAACTAACATAGTTTCTTGGTTTATATAGGAAGCTATAGATTATATTCATTTTTCTACTATTTTATTGATAATGCCCGTCTAGGAAGCTATTTACTAAATTTAAAAATATATGTTTTTATGGCTAATTCAAATAATTTAAAAATTCCTCTAGCCCGAATTGCTGAAATCTGGAGAAAAGCGGGTTATCCAAAACCATTGAGTCTATTCATGGAGAATATGCATAAATTCAACACAGAATCTACTTTAGAAGTTAAAGAGGATAGTGCTAGCAAGATTGATGTCTGTCATGCAAAATCTTTGCCTAAACCAAATAATGCTATATGCCTTTATAGTATAGGTTTAAAGAGCTTGAGTTTATATAAACCTCCTACGTATAATGATTATCGCGATAATGATGATATTACAACACTTGGTGTTGTAATAGATGCTTCTTTCACAGTGCTGGATGAATAAGGAGAGAATTATATTAAATAATTGCTTTTCTTGCTAGATTATAATATCATAGGAAAACATCAAAAATAATGGGTAAAGAATGGCAAGAGTTACAGTTGAAGATTGTGTTGGAAAAGTAGAGGACGGTAAAACTGCAAATAGGTTTGAACTTGTTGTGCTTGCGGCTCAAAGATCCAAAGATATACATTCTGGCTCTCCTATTACAGTGCCTGCGGATAATGACAAAAAAACAGTAATTTCTTTGAAAGAAATAGCTGCTGGGAATATGAAAATAGAAGAATTAAGAGCAAGATTTGTTAATTCTCTTCATCCTCAATCTGCCTTGAGTACATTAGACGAGGAATTGGATAGCGTTGACAATGATCCTATTTCTCAGGAATTTATAGCTGATGAATCTGATTTTGGTCTTACAGAGGAGCAAATGCTTCTTGATGATGACAATATCGCATTTGAAGATATAGATATCTCTAACGAAGATTAAAAGTACCATTTTAGCCACATGATAGCTGAGTGTGAAAATCTTTTTAAAACGCTAAGATCAAACACGCAAAATGTTGATATTAAACTAGTTGAAAAAGCAATAGAACTAGCTGAATATTACCACAAAGACCAAATTAGAGAATCCGGTGAGCCATACATAACTCACCCTATTTTGGTTGCTCAAATTATCGCTGAAATGAATCTGGACACAGCTTCAATTATCACAGCAATTTTACACGATACTGTTGAAGATACTAATCTATCCTTAGAAGAAATAGAGAGAATTTTCGGTAAACAAATATCTGTTCTTGTAGCTGGTGTTACAAAGCTTACACGTTTAGAATTTAAATCAGATCAAATAAAGCAAGCTGAGAATTTTAGAAAACTTCTGCTCGCTATGAGCGAAGACATACGAGTACTTCTTGTAAAGCTTGCCGATAGATTACATAACATGCGAACCATTGATTATGTACAATCTCAATCTAAGAAGCAGAGGATATCCCTTGAGACAATGGAAATATACGCTCCTCTTGCAGAAAGAATTGGTATGCACCAATGTAAAACTGAATTGCAAGATATAGCATTTAGAATTTTATATCCAAGCGTTAGAGAGTCTATATTAAATAGATTGAATGAAATAGCGAGTGATAGAGTTGATTTAATCCAAAAAATTATAGAAGAAATCTCTAATCATATGAAAGAATTTGGGATTGAGGCTGAGGTTTGTGGTAGGCAAAAAACTCCTTATTCTATATGGATGAAAATGAATCAGAAAAATCTAGGATTTGATCAACTATCTGACATTATTGCTTTTAGGGTAATTGTGCAAGAGAGATTCGACTGTTATAAAGCTCTTGGCGTAATACACAGCAAATATAAAATGGTGCCTGACAATTTTCAGGACTTTATTAGTACGCCTAAAAATAATGGATACCAATCTATACATACTGTTGCAATTGGTCCTTTTCAGCAAAGGATTGAAGTGCAGATTCGTACAGAGGAAATGCATGAAATAGCAGAATATGGTGTGGCAGCTCATTGGAGATATAAACAGAAATACACAGCACCTGATGGGAAGCAATTTAAATGGATAAGGGAATTATTGCATATATTAGATTATGCCAAAGATCCTGAAGAATTTATTTCTAATACCAAATTAGAAATGTATTACGACCAGGTTTTTTGTTTTACCCCAAAAGGCAAATTGATTGCTCTTCCAAAAGGTGCAACACCTGTGGATTTTGCGTTTAGCGTTCATTCTGAAATAGGGTTCCATTGTTCTGGTGTAAAAATAAATGGGCAAATGGTTTCTTTGCGAACGGAAATTAAAAATGGTGATCAAGTTGAAATTCTTACGAGTAAGTCTCAAACCCCAAGTAAAGATTGGGAAGAATTTGCAATAACAGGCAAAGCCAGATCTGAAATAAAAAAATATATCAGACAAAGAAGCTATGAGCAATATAGCGCACTTGGAAAAGATATGCTTGATAAGTCTATAAAAGGAGCAGGCTTAAGTTTGCAACAAGTAGATTTAAAAGCTGCCGCATTGAAATTTAATAAAAATAGCCTAGAAGATCTTTATGCCTCAATTGGAGAGGGAGCAATTAACCGTGAAGAAGTAATTAAATTATTTAAGCCTTCGACTAGCTCAATTGCAAATAAGTTTGCTTTATTTAAATTTAATAAAACAGCGCCTAAAGAGCATGCAATTTCGATTAAAGGACTCATTCCGGGAATGGCGATTCACTATGCTGGTTGTTGCAATCCTATCCCTGGAGATCACATAGTCGGAGTGGTTCATATAGGCAAGGGGATTACTATACATTCAGAAGGATGTGAATATTTAGGGCATTTGCATAAAAATGATTTTCCAATATTACCATTAAGCTGGGGAGAAGAAGAGGAAGATAAATTCTTTGTTGCAAGAGTGATTGCTAAAATTTCTAATAAGCCAACTGGTCTTGCTGTATTATCTACCGAAATTGCAAAAGAAAAATGCAATATAGTGAATTTTAAAATCATCAGTAGGAATCCTGATTTTTTTGAGGTGTTAATAGATTTAGAAGTCCGTAACCTTGAGCATTTGGATGTGATCCTTAATACATTAAAATCTAAACAAGAAATCATACATATTGAGAGATATAAGTCTTGATTATAGGAGTGGGGTGCGATTTAGTTGATTCTAGAAGAATAGCTAAATTATTTAATAAATATTCTAGTAGATTTACTAAGAGAATTTTATCGCCTCATGAATTAGAGGTCTTTGACTCTATGGCTGATGTAAATCATAGAAAAATCAGCTTCTTATCAAAAAGATTTGCCGCAAAAGAGGCTGTGTCTAAAGCTTTAAAAGTTGGAATTGGTAAAGATCTATCCTTTTGTTCTATTTCTATAGAAAATACCTTAAATGGTGCTCCTGTTGTAAAAATTCCTAAAAATTTTAAATTTGAAGATAGAGAATATAAAATACAAATATCTCTTTCTGATGAATGGCCCATGGCACTTGCATTTGTAGTGATTTCCATATAGTGTATTGTTGGAAATGTTGAAAAAGTTAGGGTTAGTATATGCAGGGTTTATCAAACTTAAAGAATTTCGGAAGGAAATCTAGATTCCATATTGTTGGCATAGGCGGCATTGGAATGAGCGGTATTGCAGATATTTTGCATCATTTTGGCTATTATGTGCAGGGTTCTGATATGAACCAAAATGTGAATACAGAAAGATTAGCAAAATTAGGGATAAAGATTTTTATAGGACATAGTCCAGAAAATATAAATGCTTCCGATTATGTTGTGATTTCGACCTCTATTCAGGAAAATAATCTAGAATATATTGCAGCAAAGCAGAAAAAAATCCCGATCATACGCAGATCTGAGATGCTTGCTGAAATAATGAAAATGAAGAGTTCTATTAGCATTACAGGGTCTCACGGCAAAACATCTACAACCTCTATGATAGCTTCTTTATTTGAATCAGCAGGGCTTGATCCGACTGTAATTAATGGAGGAATTATAAACTCTAAATCTACAAACGCATATGTTGGAACTGGCGACTTTATGATTGTAGAGGCTGATGAATCAGATGGTACATTTATAAGAGTCCCTTCTACTATAGGAGTTCTAACTAATATCGATCCTGAACATTTAGATTATTATAAAAGCTTTGAAAATTTATATAATTGCTGCAAGCAATTTATTCATAATTTACCTTTCTATGGTTTTGCAGTAATTTGTGCGGATCATAAAGTCTCAAGACAATTGTCAGCTGAAATAATTGATAGGAAAGTTATTACCTATGGTATTGAATTTGAGGAAGCAAATATTCGGGCTTTTAATATTAGAACAGAAGGTATAGGTTCTAAATTTGATGTGAGGGTAAGATTGCCACTCAGCAATATTGAATATACAATTGAGGATATATCTCTTGCAATTCCTGGTAAACATAACGTTCTCAATAGCCTTGCTGCTGTAGCAATAGGGGCTGAATTAGATTTTGGTATAAAATCTATTAAAGAAGGATTGCTAAATTTCAAGGGTGTAAAAAGAAGGTTTACCAAAACAGGAGAAGTTAATGGTGTAATATTTGTGGATGATTATGCTCATCACCCGGAAGAAGTAAAAGCCACTCTGGCAACTGCTAAGGAAATAATTAGAAACAACAACAAAGTGGTTGCAATATTCCAGCCGCATAGATATAGCAGATTTTCTAGCTTATTCGATGAGTTTGTAGAAAGTATGAAAGATGCAGACGAAATATATGTTTCTCCAGTTTATGCGGCCGGTGAGCAGCCAATATTAGGCTATGATAATAATAAACTTGTTTCATCATTAATTTCTAAATTTCCCAACAAAAAAATCTCTGCTATTTCAGGGTTTCAAGAGCTTCTTGCTATATATAACAGGGCTTCTAAGGGGGATGTTATATTATTTATGGGAGCAGGGAGCATTACTAACTGGGCATATGAATTACCAGAGTTGATGCAAGAGCAACAAGGGGAGTGATATGAGGCTGCCGGAAGTAAGAGGAGAATATAGACATAATTTTAACATTGCTCCTATAACATGGTTTAAAGTTGGAGGTGTTGCGGAAGTTTTATATAAACCGGAAGATTTAGAAGATTTACAATATTTTCTGCAAAATTTAGATAAAGCTGTGCCTATTACTATACTAGGAAATTGCTCCAATGTTATTATAAGAGATGGTGGCATTGATGGTGTAGTAATTAAGCTTGGGAAAAATTTCGCGAAAATTGAGAAAAAAGATAACTATATTTATAGTGGATGTGGTGCGTTAAATTCGAGCTTGGCTCTTTTTGCTATGCATAATTCTATTAAAAATTTAGAGTTTTTAATAGGTATTCCTGGCTCTGTGGGTGGTGGTATTAGAATGAATGCCGGAGCTTATGGTTCTGAATTTAAGGATGTGGTCAAAAGCTTCAGAGCAATAAACAGAGATGGAGAAATACAAGACTTTAATAGCTCAAATGTAAATTTTAGTTATCGAGAATGCGGCCTACCAAATGATTTATTTTTTATAGATGCTTTGTTTAATGCGGAGCACGGTGAGATGAGTGAAATTAAAGAAAAAATGAACCAGATTAATGAACAAAGAGCCAGTACTCAGCCTATTAAAGAAAAAACAGGAGGGAGTAGTTTTGCTAACCCTGAAGGACATAAGGCTTGGCAGTTAATTGACTCTGTCGGGTTAAGGGGATATAAAATAGGTGGAGCTGAATTTTCGAGTAAGCATTGTAATTTTATGATTAATACTGGTAATTCTTCTGCAAAAGATTTAGAAGATCTAGGTGAGCTTGCTATTAAGAAAGTAAAAGAAATGCACAATATAGACTTAAAATGGGAAATAAAAAGATTTGGTAAATATGCATAATTTTCATACTAAGTTTAAAAGAAATTCTGAGGTTACTAAGCTTTCAGAATCAGGGAGTAAGCATGTTGTAATGCTTTGTGGTGGGATGTCGGCTGAGAGAGAAGTTTCTATGATGTCTGCCGAAGGAGTCGGAAATGCTTTGCTAGAAAACGGATACCAGGTTACAAAACTCGATATGGGAGCAGATGTTGCTTCGATATTATTAGAGCTCAAGCCTGATGTTGTCTTTAATTGCTTGCATGGTACTTACGGGGAAGATGGGTGTGTGCCTGGTTTACTTGATATCTTACATATTCCATATACTCACTCTGGGGTTTTAGCATCCGCAATTGGTTTTAATAAAATAACATCAAGACAAATTTTTATTAGTAACGGAATTACTTGCCCAGAAGCTAGGATAATAAATAAATCAGATAATATTAAAACGGACCCACTTCCTAGGCCTTATGTGATTAAGCCAATCTCGCAAGGTTCTAGTGTTGGTGTGAACGTTATTTTCGAAGGAGACGACTTTAATTTTGCTGACTATGAATTTGAATATGGGAATCAAATTATTGTTGAAAAATATATAAAGGGAAGAGAGCTGCAAGTTGCAGTGTTAAACGGCAGAGCACTAGATGTGCTTGAAATAAAATTACTAAAAAATAGATTTTATGACTATGAGTCAAAATATACAGAAGGGTTTGCTGACCATATCCTTCCTGCCCAAATAGAGAAAGATGTATACAAAGAAGCTTTAGAGATAAGCGAAAGAGTATACAATGTTATAGGTTGTAGAGGGATTGCTAGAATAGAAATGATATATTCAGAAAGTGAAAGAAAACATTATATTTTAGAAGCAAATACTCATCCTGGGATGACAAAACTTTCTTTGTGCCCTGAAATTGCTGCTTATAATGGAATTAGCTATGCTAATTTAGTTAAAGAATTAGTTGAAGCTGCAAGGTTTGATGGGGATGAATTATTTGAGAAAAACTAAATTCATTTGTTAAAATTTTTAGATGAAAGCAACGCGGAATATATATAAACAAAAAAAGAAACTTGATATTTCAATAGAGCGAAGAATTGGGATTTATTTTTCCAGATTTTGGCTTGCGTTTAAGTTTTGTATAGTAATTCTTATAGCTTCGTTATTTTTCGTAAATGAAAATAACTTTTTTAATTACATGCGGACTAAGACCAGCGAAGTTATTGGAGATTTTGGGTTCGTCCTTGATGCTATCTTAATAGCAGGTCAAAAAAACCTATCTAATACTGAAATAGTAGCTTCTCTTAATGCTGATGTTGGTACGCCGATTTTTTCTATCAAGCTCGATGATAGTAAGAAAATTCTAGAGCAAAATAGCTGGGTTAAATCTGCCGTAATTCAAAGGCAGCTTCCAGACACGATCTTCATTTCTTTAATAGAAAAAAAGCCTATTGCGCTATGGCAGGTTAATAAAAAACTACACGTTATAGACGAAGAAGGCGATATTATATCAAATGCTTCTGCTGAGAAATTCGTTCACCTAATTCATTTCGTAGGAGAAGATGCTAATATACATGCTAATGAATTAATTAAAGAATTTAATAAAAACCCTAGTTTAGCTCAAAAAATTAGGCATGCTGTTAGGTATGGTCAGAGAAGATGGGACCTAAATCTAGAAGAAAATATTAATGTTAAAATGCCACAGCATGATTTTAGTGAAGCTTATAGCTATCTTGCTAAAATGAATGAATCTGGAAATCTCTTTAATAAGGATATTAAGTCGATTGATTTAAGAGATAGTGCAAAAATTTACGTTGAAAAACACCATCAACTTAAAGAAAATAATAAAAAAGATAAAAAATGATATGATCATAGGATAGAAGGTTCTCTATCCTATGATATAAGTTATTTAATTTCTTCTAAAACTTCTTTGAGTCCTTTTGTGGAGAAGGCTAGGTTGGCTTGCTTAGCATCGCTATTAAACATTCCAAGTGAAACAGATTCAAATTTTAATATTGTAGATAAATCATTTTTTGAAATGTCAGCAACAGCAACGCAAGTATTATTCTGACAGACTGTAAATTTAGCATTTGCTAAAATTTTATCTCCAGCAATTATAGATGTGCCTGGTTGAAGTAAAATTCCTTGAGGTAAGATTTCGATCAACTTTAAATTATTATCGTTATACATAAACTGATAAGTTGCCAACGGAACCTGTTTATTATCTTGTGTTATTGATATAGATTGTTGAGCAAAGCAGATTTCCTTTTTTGCATTTTTATTTTGTTCGCATGTTATTTTCCAGTCTCCGATGACTTTGCCAGATTTATTAGCAGCGACACTACTCGGAGCTTTGAAGGTATAAAGAGCTGCGCATAGTGCAAGAGATGTAATTACAAACGCACTAGTTTTAATTTTTTTAGATGACATATTAACTACCTGTTTAATTTTTGCTATAATATAATAAAAATTAGTTTATAAATCAACAAAAAGAATTATAGGTTATAAGTAGGGATTATGGGTTTAAGTTTTAGCCATCTAATAGTTATATTAATAATTGTCCTTTTGGTATTTGGCGCTGGAAGGGTTCCTCAAGTTATGGGTGACCTAGCAAAAGGCCTAAAATCTTTTAGGGACAATCTAAAAGATGAAAAAGATAATGATGATCAAACTCCTAAATTATAGGTAAAATTTGTCTTTAATATCTGAGGATGTGCGTGTTTTTAAGAAGGCAATAAAAGATAAAGGGCAGTTAATTGGTATAGATTTCGGGATTAAGAAGATAGGTTTTGCGATCACTTCTCCTTCTGGAGCTGCCGCTCTTCCTCATTCCGTTCTAGAAAATAACAATAGTATTTTTGATAACATCAAAAAAATTATTGCACAGCATAATATTGTTGGCTTTGTTGTTGGCATTCCTATTAATATGGATGGCTCTTATAGTGAATCTGCCTTAAGGGCGAAAAATTTTGCTATAAAACTTGGAGATGTAACTTCGTTGCCAATTCTATTGCAGGATGAAAGAAGAACATCCAAAGCTGCAAGTAGTTTGCTTTTATTAGCTGGTTATAACAGAAAGCAGAGAGATGCAGTTGATGATTCTGTTGCTGCTAGTTTAATTCTAGAATCGGCTATTTTAAGAATGCAATCTGTTTAAAGGAAACTAAATGGAGCGGGTGAAGGGATTCGAACCCTCGACTTCGACCTTGGCAAGGTAGCGCTCTACCCCTGAGCTACACCCGCATTTAGTATTATAGTCTTTGCATTGAATATATTGCGCTTTCTTTGTTTGCTTGCCCATTACTCATAGGCTTTGCTCATCGCTGCTAATTCAACATTCAAGTTATTTGACTATACCGGAGCAGAATATAAGAATTTTAAAAAAACGCAAGCGAAATTACGAGTAATTACGAAAGATTTATTATAGAATCTCCTTTATCAATTGCTCCTCTTCTATGGGCTACACAGATAATAGTTTTATTTTTCATAGTTTTTTTAATAAAATCAAGAACTTCTGCTTCGGTTATTTCATCAAGTTGGCTTGTTGCTTCATCTAATACTAATAGTTCTGGATTATTCAGGAGCGCGCGTGCAATTGCAATTCTTTGTTTTTGACCACCAGAAATTTTGGTTGCAAGGCTACCGATATCTGTATCAAGACCTTTGGGTAAATTTTGTATGAACTCTACCAAAGCAAGGCCATTTATAATAGCATTGATTTTTTCTAGTGAAACTTCAGATTCAAAAAATGTTATATTTTCAATAATGCTGCCACTAAATAGCATGCTATCTTGAGGAACATAAGATAATTTTTTATTCCACATTAGAGGGGAGAGATATTTATAGCTATTATTCCCGATAATAATTTCGCCATTTGTAAAATTATATAAACCCATGATTAAATTTAGCAAGGTGGTTTTACCGACCCCTGAAGTTCCTGTGATAATGTTAAATTTACCAATTTTAAATTTAAAATTAAGATCCGAGATAATTTTTATATTCTCGCTTTCTTCATAGTTATAAGAAATATTGCGTAGTTCAATATCTCCTTGCTTTGGCAATACTATAAAATTTGAGTTAGATATTTCCATATTCTGAATAGGTAAAGCTATTACATCAAATACTCTTTCGCAATTAGCCAGATTTTTTTGCTGATCATTAAGCATTTCCATTATCCCGCCAAAGCTTGTTGCTGTCATGAATGCATAAAATAAAAAAGAAGCAAGAGTTCCACTCGACATACTACCACTTACAACCTCCTTGCTACCTAGCCAAACAATTATAGCTATCACTAGCAGCATGCTTGTTATAACAATAGCAAAAAAGAATGAACGAAATCTTAAACGCTCTATTACCTTGGATTTTGCATCTTCATTTAGATTAAGAAAATATTTATTAAGCGCGCTTTGCTTAGAAGAAGCATTTAACACTTTGTAATTAATTATAGTTTCTAGGACGAGATTGGAAGTTTTTGATTTAGCATTCTCAGCATTTTTAGCCAACAACCTGACTTTTCTGCTTATAGAGGTGGCAATTAAACTTATAACGGCTATTACCACAAAAGTGATTGAGGATAATTTAGGGCTATTTAAAAACATTAGAAATACCCCACCTAAAGTGGTAAGTGCATTTCTTAAGAAAAATGATGTAGAGTCTATTACTACTCTTGCAATATATTCACTGTCAGAATTTATTCTTGTAGATAAATCTGAGAAATTAAATCTATCAATATCTTTTGAACTCAAATTTATAAGAGTTTCATAAGCTTTTTTCTTTACATCGTTTGCAGCAGATTCAGCCGTGGAGTTTATGATATAAGACCTAAAAAAGCTTGCGATACCAAATATTGAAATTAAAAATAATATTTGGAGTATGGAATCTTGATTAGGATTATTTCCGAAACCATTATCTATAAAATGTTTAATTGCAAAACCAATAAGTAACATACAAGTTACTACCAAGAGTAGAGATATAAGGCCAGCGAAGATCCTAGCCTTATATGGCTTTAAAAATTTAAAAACTAAAAATATAGGTGCAACCTGTTTATTCACTTATTTTGATTTTTTGAGTTTGTAATTTGGTAAGTTCTTCGGAAATGATATCAGTAATTTTTTGCCCCTTTTTATTTAACCACGATGTTCCAATGAACTTAAAATGATGAGGCCCGGATAAAGGAGAGGCAAGCCATATTTCTTCTAGAGGACGCTGCTTATTTATAATAAATATTTTATTATCTACAGCTATACTTAAAACCTCATTCGAATATTCGAGATCGAATGCATAATTTTTATCTTGCTCTTCGATAGAGCTTGCGATTTGTTCTATAAAATTTGTAGCAATTATCTCAAAATCATTCATATACATCGTGCGGAGAAATTTATATAAGTATATTTAGTATATTGTAATTAAATGATAAAGGATAAAATGGCGGAAGATTATAGGAAAATTACATTAACAGGTAATGTGTATTTAAAATATTATGATGAGCCTAGCGATTTTATTAAAGGAGATATGAGGCTTTTTTTATATGATGATGCGATTTCTACCTTTCCAGGAGACTATGATAATTCTTCCTATAGCGGATATTTTAAGGCTGAGGTCTATGATTCTAAGTATTGGCAAATAATTGATATGGAAGAATTTTTTGCAGATAGAGAATATAAATATCGAAAAAAGCAAATACCATTTGAGACAGCAAGGTTATGTAAAGAGATTTTATCGGAATTTAAAGGGGTGGTGCTTTACCGCACTTATAGAGGGCATTTTACTATGAATGAGTATATACCTGTAGAGAGAGTTACCAAGGCAACAAGAGGCAGAAAGTAAAAGTTAAAATATTTTGTGATAAATTTAATAAAAAGCCTTTCGGGTATTGATTTTTCCATTAAAAAGCTGTATGCTTTAAGCAAGATTTTTGTTAATAATATTAAAAACTGTCAAGAAAATATGGCTCGAAAGCATAACGTCATCGAAAAAATAGATCACTTTATTGGAAATAAAATTTATATGCTGCGCCTTGCAAGGGGATTGTCGCGTCAGCAGCTTGCTACATCTTTAGGTGTTACCCATCAGCAGTTGCAAAAATACGAAAAGGGGTTAAATCGCATATCGGTTGGTAGGTTAGTACTTATATCTAAAGCGTTAGATAAGCCAGTTAGTTATTTTTACTCAGGATTCGATGAAGATACAGAAAAAGAAGAAACTGCTACACAGCATCAGAGAATGTGTATAGAAGTTTCTCGGAATTTTATGAAGCTTAACAATCCTGAGCATCAAAATGCAGTTAATGCTCTTATTAAATCCTTAGTGGTAGAATCTGCGTAAAATTCTTTGTTTAACTCAAAGATTTAACATTTTGAGGATTCTCTGTGATTTTTTGCAAGCAACATGTAGTGAGTCGGCGTATCTGTTATAAGAAATTTTTCTTCTTCTGTGATTTTTCTTATAAATTTAGCAGGTGACCCAGCCCATAATTCTCCCGATTTAACTACCTTGTTCGGAGTTAAGAGAGAGTTTGCAGCAAGGAACCCAAATGACTCTACTACGGCCTTATCCATAACTGTCGATCCCATTCCTACAAAAGCATCATCATGAAGGTTGCAAGCATGCAATAAGCATATATGCCCTATTGTTACTCTATCCCCTATGGTGCATGGGCCATTAAATCGTGAAGTATGTATTACGGTTCCATCTTGTATATTAGTTTCTTTTCCAATAAATACGGGAGCTACATCTGCTCTGATTACTGCATTATACCATATATTTGAGTGAGCACTAATATTCACATCACCTATAATTTTCGCACCTTCTGCTATAAATACAGTTTTATCTACTTGAGGCCTTTTATCTAAGTAAGATAGCAACATTGACATAATTTTTTATGTTATATTTTTTCATTAATTTATCCAGAATACCATTCGTTTTAAACTCGAGCATAGCATTGGTTATATTTTTTGCATATATGTTTGAACGTGGATTTGTTTTTGAAAAAGCTATGTATATTTTCTCCGGTGCAAGCTTTACAACACCAGCATGTCTTATATTCGTGATATTTTCAGAATTTACGTAATTGTTTATCACATTTTCATCTTCAATATATGTGAAAATACCTCCTGATAATAAAGAACTTATATTTTCTTTTATTGCGTTTTCTGACTTAAAAAAGTGAAATAGTTGAGGATTCATGAGATAAGTAGTATATAAAAAATTTTTTACATCAGTGGGATAGGCATAGGCCTCTATAACTCCTATATTTTTACCTCTTAATGAATTAGGGCCATCATAAATCCATTCTATGTCTTTTCTAGTATATGCTGAAATTCTTCCACTAGCTTGCTCAATTGAAGGTAAGACTGGATCAGATAAACCATCTTCATTACTTGCTCCAAAAACCCCGTCCACTTCGCCGTTATTAAAATCATTTACCGATTCTTCCCATGGGCGTAATTGATACTCTATTTCTATATCTTCTGAATTCAAAGCAAGGCGTGCAATTTCGACTAAATAGCCTTCCTTTTCTGATCCAGGTATGCAGTTATAAGGGCACCAATAATCTGCAACTATTACTAGTTTTTCCTTGGCGTAGCTTGTATAACTAATAGAAAGGACAAGTGATAACAAAATTAGTGTTTTTCTCAAGTAAGAAATAAAATTATTTAATTGCATTAAAAACCCAAGATATCTGCTTTAGATTATATGATTAATCAACATAACAAAATTGTAAATGAAAATCTCTGATAATGGCATAATATTATTTTGTAAAAAAATTCAAGAAAGCTTGATGCTAGTAAAGATTTTTTCAGAAAGTAATGGGTTGTGCCTAGGTTTTGCAAAAAATATTCCCCAAAAAAAGTTACATAATTATCAAGTTGGAAATTTAGTAAAATTTCAAAAATTTGCCAGAACAACAGATCAATTAGGGATAATTTCTTGTGAATCTATTAAATCATATCAATGGCATATTATGTCGAGTAAGTTAAATTTATATGGTTTTTCCGGCATATCTAACATTGTTTTGGGTTGCTTTGAGGAATATGAGCCTCATAATAATTCATATAAAATCATTGTGGCTTTTCTTGAGGAGTTAACTAACTCTGATTTTTCTTGGTTAAGATATTTTCAAACTGAAATTAATTTACTGAAAGATGCAGGCTATGGTTTGGAGCTTGATAAATGCGCAGTAACGCACGAAACAGAAAATTTATTATATGTCTCTCCCAAAAGTGGGAGAGCTGTATCAAAAGAGGCTGCAAAAGGCTATGAGCATTTACTTTTAAAGCTTCCAGAATTTTTAGTATATCAAACAGAGCCTGAAAATTTCGAAGAAATAGAAAACGCCTTTAAGTTAAGTGAATATTTTTTTGAACGCTATATATGGAAAGAAAAAGGAAATCCAGAATTAATAAAATTCCGAGATCTCCTAAAATCTTCTTATGTTCGTGCTCTAGATGAGGATTGAGCGCCAAAAATTCTTTCCATGTCTGTTGATAATGCAGATACTTGGCTAGATGTGACACTTAACCTTTGGGCAAGGGCAGTGGTGCCTTTTTCTTTAGCTATAGCACAAAAACTCCTGAGAGGCCTTTCATAAGTTTGTGCTACATAGCTTCTCATATCATCTCTTATTTCATTAAGTCGAACTTTCTCAGCTGCAGATAATCCGCCTTCTTGGGCTTTAGCGTAAAATTTATCTATCGTATCATTAATTGATCCAGAAAATTTTGCGAGATCTTTTGCTTTTTGCATGATACTTGCAGAATCTGGTGTGTCCTGAGAATTTGTTATAGAACGAAGAAGATCCGAACCTTGCTCTCTCATTGTTTCCTCTAGTGCGCTACTGAATTTTGTTGCTAACTCAGGATTGTCTCCTAGCTTTTCTTCAATTTTTTCTTTTAATCTTCTCTGAATCTTAGCTTTGATTGTTCCGGGTGCTTGATCACGAGAAGGTAGTTTTTCAATTAATGCACGTGCTTTTTGGAATAATTCCTCTGGTGCATTTGGAGAAGTTAAAGCTTCTCTGGTGCTATCAGCATCAAGGCCAAGTTTTGCCATCACAGGAGCGTAAGAGGCTAGTTTTCCGAAGGCTTTTTTTTGCATGTCTATAGCAAGAGCATTATTTGTTAAAATATCTCTGGTGAGATCTGAAACTTTACTGGTTATAGGCCGTTGGTCGTTTCTATCAGTTAGCATTTTAAAGCCAATTCCTGCTAGGCTTATTATTTCAGGGGAAACGCCAAAATGCATCAGGAAAAGCCCAGCCACAACCATTAGCATAATTTTTGTGGTTTCTGACATTTGCTGTTTTTGAGGTCCATCTTCCATTTGGCTTAGCTTTTCTTGCATTAATTTGCCATTTTCTAATACTTTAGCAGTAGTTTCACTTATATCTTCCATAATATCTGTTAGATCACCTTTGCCTTCTGCAAGTTTCGACGTCACTCTCTCATGTATTGCTCCTACATTTGTTCTCAACTTTGATGCTCTTTCAGCTACTTCTTGAGAATATTCGTCCTTCTTTTCTTCTGCAATTTTAGAAAGTCGCTCTGAAGTTTCGCTAACTATTGACAGCAGTCCCTCGCTCGCAGATAAGCAACCTTCTTCTGTTATACCTATTGCGCTAGATCCTCCGGGCTTTTTTTTGCTTCCACCTCTAGGTGGAAGTGGTGGTGGAGTTTTGCGCTTTGGTTGTGTTGCTGCGACTGGCGCTGGATCGGATTGGGTTCTTGTAATTGCTGGAGGATTTCTTTTAGACATAAATATATTCTCTAATATTGTTAGTTCAGCTTATAAAATATCTGCTATTAACAAAAGATTATTATGAGTGATATTTGTTATTTTATATCAGCTAGTTGCCATCTTGCACGAGGGCAGAAATTTAACGCAGAAAAATCTCCAGCATAATATCTTTCAATTCCTGCCCATGCTATCATAGCCGCATTATCGGTACATAAATTTATAGGCGGAGAATGCAAGGAATAACCTTTTTGCGCAAGAAAGATTTTTAGTTCATTCTTGATATATTGATTGGCAGCAACCCCTCCTGAAATAACAATTTTTTTAGAGTTAGTGTGTTTCTCATATTCTTTTATTGCTTCGTTAATTTTATATTTGAGAATTTCTGTCGCTGTATATTGAAAAGAAGCGCATATATCTGGAATTAAATTTGGGTAATTATTTTCTCTTTCAATAATTAATCTTACTGCAGTTTTTATTCCAGAAAATGACATATCAGGACCTGGTCTATCACACATTGATTTTGGCAATTTATATTTAAAAGGGTCTCCTTTTTGAGCAAGTGACTCCACAATGGGTCCCCCTGGATACTCCAATCCTAACATTTTTGCTACTTTATCAAAAGCTTCCCCAAGCGCATCGTCAAGTGTCTGGCCAAGTAAAATATATTTACCAAGCCCGAGAACTGAATAAAATTGGCAATGTCCTCCAGAGACCAAAAGAAGCAAATATGGATATTCTAAATTTTCAGTTAGCCTTGCTGTGAGGGCATGGCCCTCTAAATGATTTATTGCTATATATTTAGTCTTAAGAACAGAAGCTAACGCTTTGGCATACATTGTACCAACTATAACGCCACCAATTAGACCTGGCCCTCCTGTTGCTGCTATGCAGTCTATGTCTTTTAATTCTAGCTCTGCTTCTTTTAAAGCTTGCTTTATAGCAAAGTCTAAATAATTTAAATGAGCGCGAGAAGCAATTTCAGGTACTACACCTTTATATGGTAAATGTTCTTTAGTTTGGCTTATTACTATATTAGAAAGAATAGTTTTATCTGAACTAACTATTGATGCTGAGGTGTCATCGCAGCTGGATTCTATTCCTAAACAATAAAATTTCATTTTAAAACTTCACTTCTACAGATGGAAGAGTTTGATTTAATTGTAATAAAACTTGTTCCGTGATGTTGAGTGATTCATCTGCATATAAAAGTTGAGTACTTGGGAATACTATGTTGAGCTGTTTTTTATGCGCAATATCTTTTATAATTTTCATAGCTATTTCGTTTACTTGGCCTATTGCCTTGCTATGGGCTTGTTCCAAACGGATTTTTTTCTCTTGTAGAATTTTTTGTTCTTCTGTAACTTTTTTATTGAAATCCAGAACTTCTTTTTCAAAATTTTCTTTTGATAGAGTTTCTTGTTTTTCTATTAATTTCTTTTCTATTAATTTTAAATTGCTTTCTCTTTCAGAAAATTCTTTTTGTAAGTCTTGACTTATTTTTTCTATAGATGCCCTGATTCCAATAACTGCAGTTGATAAATCTAAGATAGTTTGTACGTCTACTACAGCAATTTTTTGTTGTGAAATATTTTTCTGCTGGGTCTTTGCTAGTGCATTATCATTTATAAAAGCATTTTCTTTATTGATATTTGCTCCAAATGCTGAGGTGGTATAATTAGCAAGAGCAAAAAATAATATCATTAATAGTCTATTAAACATAAATGGCTCGAAAAATCGTTTGTGCATCATCCTAACAAGCGATATAATCTAGTGCAAGATAATTGATGGAAAAATTAATGAAAATCTCAATCGGATCAGATCATGCTGGATTTGCACTAAAGCAACATATTATTATATACCTTAAATCTAAGGGTTATGATATTGATGATATGGGAACAGATAGCAATGTTTCATGCGATTATCCAGATTTTGCCGATTTGGTATGTGAGAAAATAATCCAGAAAGAATCAAATACAGGAATTTTAATTTGTGGTACTGGGATTGGTATGTCAATTTGTGCAAACCGTAATATAGGAATAAAAGCAGCTTTATGCACGAATGAATTAATGGCCCAAAAAGCTCGAAACCATAATGATGCAAATATTTTAGTTTTAGGAGCAAAAATAGTGACTGAAGAAGAAGCTATTAAAATTACTGAGCGCTTTTTAAATAGTTCTTTTGAAGGGGGAAGGCATATTGCTAGATTAGAGAAATTTAACTGAAGTTTTCTCCGCTGATTCTAGTGCACATTACAAGTTTAATTATTGCAATAATTTCATGCCCCAGTGTTTCCTTTTCTGAAGAAGATAATCTATGATCTTGCTCGACAATCGTAAGCATTATAGATTTGTGATGTTTAAAAATTATAAATTGCCTTTTGTCTTCAATTTTGGCAAGAAGCCAGCCTGTTTCGGTATCTATGTTTTCAGCATTTTCAAGAAGAGAATCAATTTCTCGATCTTTATAAAATTTTGTGGTCCCTTCACTTTTGAAAGTGATTATTTTTGAAGAGGGGCATGATCGAAAAGCGATAAAATCGAGGCAAAAATAATGTAGTATTTCTGCAGTGATGATATCTAAGACTAAATTCTCACTTGTTAGGAAAATAGAATTTAATAATTTAATAACAAGCTTTTTATCTAAATATAAATTGATAGTTTTTAAATTTTGCTGATGCATTTTTCTTTTTAACATATATATTCTGAGAAGTAAAAAGCAAAAAGATAATAGAAAGACAGTAAATATAAATAATATTAAGTAAAAATTAAACGTCATAAAACCTTAGGTTATTTTCTAGACAAAATCACAACTTATGGTAGGTTACTACATTTTTTTTTATAGGGCAAGTGCTTATTGAAGCATAAAAACACAGCATTAAATAATTATAGTAAAACGGAGAAATATGAGCGAAGCATTTACAAAAGAGCAATTAGTTCAATATATTAATAGAATAGAAAGGTTAGAAAGTGATAAAGCAGCGATTATGGAAGACATGAAAGAAGTCTTAGCTGATGCGAAAAATAATGGCTTTGATATCAAAACTATAAAACAAGTTTTAAAGATCCGGAAAATGGATAAAAACAAATTAGCGGAAGCTGAAGCTTTATTAGAATTATATAGAGAAGCTTTAGGCGTTTGATGATTTTTAGGTATCTCGCTTTTTTTAAGCCAAATAAGAGATAAATCAAAATAATGTATAATAGTTATATATTATAAAGAATAATGGTTTGTTGCGGAAGTAACAGCCTATCTTTTTTATGGATAAGAGCTATATGTTTAATCTTAGAATTGTAGAAATATGATCAGAATTCAGGAAGATAAAAAAAGAAAACCAGAAGGCAGAGAAGATGTAGCTGAATTCGCTTCCAGGTTAATCTCAGGAAATAGATATCAAAAAACTTTAAAAACTGAAGATGTAGAAGCTGTCGTAGATAAAGGTAAACTGAAAATTCAAGGGGTTGAATCTGATGTTGCTGCACGTGCTCCTTCAGTTGCTCGTAAGGGCTTAGCTAAAACAAGCTTTTTTGCAGAAGGTGATGATGGTTCAAAAGGACTTCAATTGGTTGAGAAAAAAGATTATTGCGTTAGTGTTTTTAAGACTGCTGGGTCTCCGAGCAGTGATGCAGCCGGTATTGCAACAAAACCAGGAGTAGACGTTCCTACTCTAAAGGTTCAAGAATATAATACAGCTGGTTGTGAAGCCTTGTTATTTGGAAGTTATAGTGATTTTTCCGCGCTGCGAGATGAACACGAAGAAGCTCTTACTTTGCTACTAGGTAATCTTGATCTTGATCCTGATATTATTGGGCTTACTTTAACTGGAGAAGATTCTGGTTTATAAATAAAATTTGATTTTTGATGTAATAACTATCAAGGTGAATTTTTAGCAGCTATCTTTCCTCTATATTCTTTCACATATTTATTATGTGTGTCTAAATTAGAGGAAAAATTATGCCCACCATTCCCATTTACCACGAAATATAAATAATTAGTTTTTGCTGGCTCTAAAACTGCCTTTATAGCTTTTAATCCTGGGCAAGCGATTGGAGCAGGGGGAAGGCCGGTATTAACATAAGTGTTATATGGAGATTGGATTTCCAAGTCTTTTTTAGTAAGGGGCCTGTTAAAGTTGTCTCCCATGGAAATCGCGTAAATTACAGTCGGATCTGCTTGAAGCCTCATATTATTCTTAAGTCTATTTAAAAAAACAGATGCAATAATAGGCTTTTCCTCGTCATTTCCGGCTTCTTTTTCTATAATTGAAGCGAGAGTTATGAGCTTTTGAATATTATTTATTGGAGGGTTTTTAGGCAGTTTTTCTAATAAAGAAGATAGAGTAAGGCTCATTCTTTCCGACATGGCTTTTATAATAGTAGATCTGAGATCGCCATATTTAAAATAATAAGTATCTGGAAATAAAGTTCCTTCTTCAGGAATAGTTTGTATGGAGCCTGCTAATCTTGGCTCATTAGAAAGTAGCTCAACTATCTGTTTTGTTGTAAAGCCTTCTGGAATTGTGATTTTGCGAACTATAGATTCACCTTTAGCTATTATCTGAACTATCTCTTTAATAGATTTTTGTGGCAGAAATTCATATTCACCCGCAATTAATTTTTTGTTTTTTGCAATCAGCTTAACATAAAGAAGAAAAAACCATTTGCTCCTTACCACATTATTTTGTGCTAATAAATCTGAGATTTCCACACTAGAAATTCCTGGTTTTATAAGAAGAGTTATGGGTTGCTGTAAGGAATTTGGCTTATTTATACTAATCGTTAGAAGAGAGAAAATAATACATAATGCAATTAATATAATAATTGCAAATGTGGAGACTAAATATCTTATATCTGGAAAATATTTTATATAAACCTCTTTAAAGCTAGGCAGGTATTTGTTCCTCCAAACCCAAATGAATTTGTTAGTGCATATTCAAAAGAATGTGCTTTTGCTTTATGTGGAACTAAATCTATTTTTACTTCATCCATAGGATCATCTAAATTTAAAGTAGGAGGTAAGATTTGGTGTTTGAGAGATAGGGCAGTATATATAGCCTCAACACTACCTGCGGCACCAAGTAGATGGCCTATTGAAGATTTAGTCGAAGACATTTTAATTTTTTCAAGGTTATTTGCAAATAAAGTTTGTACTGCATGTAACTCTGAAGCGTCTCCGACTGGAGTTGATGTCCCATGAGCATTAATATAACCAATTTGCTCTGGAGAAAGTGATGCATCAGCAAGAGCCCTTTTCATAGCACTAAGGCCACCTAAGCCTTCCGGGTGCGTAGAGGTTATATGATAAGCATCTCCAGCCATTCCATAGCCAATTATTTCTGCATAGATTTTAGCTCCTCTTTTTTTGGCGTGTTCATATTCTTCTAATACAAGAACGCCAGCTCCTTCACCCATAACAAAGCCATCTCTTTGTTTGTCCCAAGGCCTTGAGGCTTTTTCAGGATTGTCATTATAAGATGTTGAAAGCGCACGAGCAGCTGAGAATCCAGCAATGCCAAGCTCGCATATTGGAGCTTCAGCACCACCTGCTATCATTATATCAGCATCTCCATATTGTATGATTCTTGCAGCATCTCCTATAGCGTTTGCACCAGTTGCGCAAGCAGTTACAACTGCGTGATTAGGGCCTTTATATCCATGCTTTATGCTTAAATGTCCTGATAATAAATTGATTAGGCAAGAAGGAATAAAAAATGGACTTACTTTGCCTGAACCGTGGTGCAATTGGACAGCTGCAGCTTCTATTGAGCTAAGACCACCGATTCCAGACCCTAGAATCACGCCAGTTTTCTCTTTTTTTTCTTCCGTGTCTGCAACCCAGCCGCTATCTAAGATAGCGTCTTCTGCTGCAACTAAACCATAATGAATAAAGCTATCCATTTTTTTTAGATTTTTAGGGTCTATGTAATTTTTTGAAATTATATAATCTTCTGTAAAATTTTTTAGAGTACCTGCAATCTTGGTTGTATATTTTTCTGTGTTAAACTGAGTTATATCAGATATACCTGATTTTCCAGAAAGAAGGTTCTCCCAATTTTCATCTGCAGAGAGGCCTATTGGGGACACTATGCCTATACCAGTAATTACAACGCGTCTTTTAGACATATAAGGAGTATTATTTTGCTGCAGTTTTTTCTTTTACAAATGCTACTGCATCAGCAATTGTTGTGATCTTAGATGCTTCTTCATCACTTGTGTCGCATCCAAAAGCGGCGTCTATAGCCATTACTATTTCAACTTGATCTAGGCTGTCAGCACCTAAGTCTTCAACCAATCTAGATTGTGGAGTAATCTTGCTTTTATCAATTCTTAGACTTTCGGCTATTATTTCGATAATTTTAGATTCTACTTCATCCATTTTAGACCCCATTAATTATTTTGTATTATTAAACTACGCTGCTTTTTAACATATTTTTTTTATTTGTGCTAGAAAAAACTACTATGCCTTTAAGCATATTACACTAAATAAAGGCCTCCATTAATATGTATAGTTTGTCCTGTGATATAAGAGGCTTCTTTGCTAGCAAGAAAAGCGACCCCATGAGCTATATCTTGTGGAAGACCATATTTCTGCATCGGAATTTTATTCATTACGATGGATTTTTGCTCATCATTTAATTTGTTTGTCATATCTGTTTCTATGAAGCCTGGAGCTATACAATTCACAGTAATATTCCTGCTTGCAACTTCAAGAGCTAGTGATTTACTCATGCCAATTAATCCGGCTTTAGAAGCGCAGTAATTTGCTTGCCCAGGATTTCCTGAAACTCCAACAACAGAAGAAATATTGATAATCCTGCCATATCTGCTTCTTATCATTTTTTTTATAGCTGATCTATTTAAAATGAAGCTAGATTCTAGATTTACCTTAATTACTTGCTCAAACTGATCATTAGTCATTCTCATTGAAAGACCATCTTTCGTTATCCCAGCATTACATACAAGAATGTCAATGGCTTCTAGGTCATCAATTAATTTTTCTGTTTCATCTAAATTAGAAAGATCGCATGCTTTTATTTCTACGTTATTTGATAATTCTGAAGCTAATAATTCAAGTTTTTCTGTGTTTGTGCCTGAAATAATCACTTTTGCTCCGAGCTTATGCAAAATTTTTGCACATTCACTTCCTATACCCCCGGAAGCGCCTGTGATTAATGCTACTTGGCCTGCAAAATTATACATTTTCTTCAGCTCCTGAAATGTTATTTTCTGAATTTTCTTCAGTGAAATCAGCAAGGATATTATCTGAAGAAGCTTGACGGATCTTGGCTTCTATTTCTTCTGCAATCTTTCGATTATCTTTGAGATACTGCTTAACATTTTCTCTGCCTTGTCCTATTCTAGAGTCTTTATATGAAAACCAAGAGCCAGATTTTTCTATTAAGTCTAACTTGACGCCTAAATCAATTATTTCTCCTTCCTTTGAGATCCCCGAACCATACATGATGTCAAATTCCACAGACTTAAACGGAGGAGAAACCTTGTTTTTTACAACTTTTACTTTTGTTTGGTTCCCTACGACATCTTCCTTATCTTTTATGGAGCCTATTCTTCGTATGTCTATTCTAACTGAGGCATAAAATTTTAGAGCATTGCCACCTGTAGTAGTTTCGGGGCTGCCAAACATCACACCTATTTTCATTCTTATTTGATTGATGAAAATAATTATACAATTTGTTCTTGAGATGGAGGCTGTAAGTTTTCTGAGAGCTTGGCTCATTAAGCGTGCTTGAAGGCCCATATGAGAATCCCCCATTTCACCTTCTATTTCTGCTTTAGGTACAAGAGCTGCTACGCTATCAATGACCAGTAAATCTACCGCAGCAGATCTTACTAAAGTATCGGCTATTTCAAGAGCTTGCTCTCCTGTGTCTGGCTGAGAAATAATTAATTCATCAATATTTACTCCTAGCTTTTTCGCATAAGCAGGATCAAGAGCATGTTCTGCATCTATGAAAGCACAAGTGCCACCTTTTTTCTGGGCTTCTGCAATTGCATGCAATGTTAAAGTTGTTTTACCAGAGCTCTCAGGACCAAAAATTTCAATAATCCTTCCTTTTGGCAGTCCGCCAATTCCTAGAGCTAAATCTAGCCCTAGAGAGCCTGTTGACAAAGCTTCGACATCAACAGCTTTGCGCTGACCTAATTTCATTACCGAACCTTTACCATAGCTTTTTTCTATTTGTGATAGAGCTGCTTGTAAGGCTTTATCTTTGTCGATGTTCATAACACTCCTTATTATTTTACTGGGAATTCGATTTCAAGTTCAGATGGTTCTGATTTGTTATTTTCTGCATTTGCAGGTAAAAATTTTAATTTAATTTTATATTTATTATGGCTATTTATTTTTTGTAAAAGACCCATTAGCATAATATGGTTGGAACCTGGCTTAAATTCTACAGAAGTTTTTGCAGGTATTGTTATTGATTCTAGCTTAAACATTTTCATCACACCGTGTTCATCTTGCTTATAGCCATGAATTTCTGTATTCTTACACAGTTCCTCTTGTGATTCGGCATCGATGATCTTAAAATCCTGATTAGTATTGTTATATATATTGAAATAAGCTGCAGTATTAGTGGCTGTTTCAGCAGGTAAACGGATCCATTGGTGATTAATAATAAAGTTTTCACTTCTAGCACTAGCAAATATATTGCTAGAAATAATTACAGAAAATATTACTGAGGTTAGTAGGCGTTTAATTATCTGCATATTTTTTACCTTTTGATTACTGTACGATAAACAATAGTGTTTTAATTTTCTTTTGCAAGCTCTAAAATACGAAAAAGAAATGATTTTTCTGAAAATTGTGATTTAAGTTTTTTCGTTAATTTTTTTCATTAAATTTGCAATAGATATACCTAATATATTAGAAGCTTGGTTTAAATCACCAAGGCAATAATTTAAGGTGTTGATAATAAGTTTTTTTTCTTCATCATTTTTATGGATTTTGCTGTTTTGCAATGAGAAATCTGTATGTTCTATTACCTGTTCGCTCAAGAGAACAGCTCTATGAATTGCGTTTTCTAGCTCTCTAATATTTCCTGGCCAATCGTGATTCTGAATAAGTTCTATCGCCTGGTTTGAAAAAGTTTTTTCCTCGAAATTATTTGACAGGCAATATTTTTTTAGAAAGAAATCAGCAAGGATTGGTATATCTTCTTTTCTTTCTCTCAGAGGTGGTAACTCAATATTAATTACATTTAATCTAAAATATAAATCCTCTCTAAATGTACCTTTAGAAATCTCAGTTTGCATTTCTCTATTTGAAGTGGCAACTATTCTTAAGTTTACTTTCACAGGAGATGAGCCTCCTAATCGATCAATTTCTTTTTCTTGTATTGCTCTGAGTAATTTAGATTGTAGTTTAAAATCCATCTCTGTTATTTCATCTAACAACAAAGTTCCATTACTTGATTCTTCAAATTTTCCTATCCTTCTTGAGATAGCCCCTGTAAAGGCTCCTTTTTCATGTCCGAATAATTCAGATTCTAGCAAATTTTCAGGAATAGCTGCGCAATTGACTCTAATGAAATTTTCATTTTTTCTTAGACTGTTAGTGTGAATAAAATTTGCTAAGACTTCTTTACCAGTACCAGATTCTCCTGTAATTAAAATATGTGCATCAGACTTTGCTATTTTATATGCCATAGCCATGATCTTTTGCATTGCATCAGATTTATATATAAGCTTTTTTTCATCTTTACTTATAGTTTCTAATATTGCTGCAATTAATTCTTCATCTGGCGGAAGAGGGAGAAATTCTTTTGCACCATCTTTGATTGCTTTTACTGCTTCTTTTGGTGATGCGTTGAGTCCATAAGCTACTATATTTGTTGAGATATGTTCTGAAAGAAGAGCTTCTGAAATATGTTTTATATCAAAAGAAACTTCCACTAAGAATAAATCAGCGCTTTTTCCGCTTCTTATTATCTCAAGAGCAGAATCAATTGACTCTGCAAAAAAGACTTTTGCGCCTTTTTTTTTCGCTATTTCTATCGCTTTGGAAATCTCTGAATTTAACTGACCTAATACTAAAAGCTGCATTTACTCACTCTAATAATAAACAAATTATATTTAAGAACGCAGTAAAAGCAATATTGAATCATAATTTATAATTGCAATATTATTACGATCATGTTATACCGATCTTTAGTTAAGTTTTTAATTATATAGGTAATAATATGAAAATCTCTTTACGCTTTAGAAGCTCCATACACTCTCTAACACAAAGTTTATGGAATAATTATGAAAAGAAAAAAAATGAAAAATATATACTCAATAAATGCTAATCTAAATTCGTTACTAATAACTTCGATATCAATAAATAATATTTCACTATTTCATTCAATAATCTCTTTTTTCTTATCTTCTCTTATCTTCTTCGTTTTTCGATTTAGTGGCTTCGGCTTCTGATATCTCAATGATTTTTTAAAATTTCTAATAATAAAATTAAAATAATATTATTTTTTTGGAGGATAATATGCAAAAACAAATAGGCGGAATATTGCTTGTTGCTGGGACTTCTATAGGTAGTGGAATGATAGCTCTACCTATGGTACTTTCAAAACTTGGACTTATTCCAAGCATTTTATTAATGCTGATAACATGGGCAGTAGTGTATTATACTGCTTTAGCTAGCTTGGAGCTTAATTTACAGGCAGGAAGGGGGTTAAGTCTAGGTGAGCTTGGCAATCATTTTTCTGGAAAATTAGCAGGAATGATTGGGAATATTAGTATTAAATTACTTTCTTATGCATTGCTTGCAGTTTATATATATGGAGGCTCTTCAATTATACAGAAATTGTTAAATGCTGAGAATATTAATTCTATTGCGTTTATATATTTTTGTATTGCTTGTCTAACATTGCTGTTTCCGCTCAGATTTCTTGATTATTTTAATAGGTTATTGTTTATAGGATTACTTATAGTGGTTTCGATTTTGATAATTGGTCTTACCTCTATGATTAAAATAGATCATTTACCTTTGTTTTCTAATAGTTATTCTGACATCTCGATCTGGAGATCTCTAATCGCAGTTGTTTTTACTTCATTCGGATTTTAGGTGATCTTTCACACTCTAACAAATTATTGTAATAAGGATGCAAAGATATTAAAACGTGTTTTTTTATTTGGTAGCATTATACCAGCAATTATATATATAATTTGGACTAGCAGCGTGTCCGCCGTTGTGTATGACTCGAATCCTGAGTTTTACAATAAAATGGTTGAGGGAAGAGTTGAGGTTGGGGCTTTAATAGAAGAATTAAGTTCAATAGCTCAGTCACAATATATACAACTTCTTGTTTGGTGGATTTCGATCCTTGCTATAATAACATCTGTACTTGGAGTGGGGGTTGGTCTATGTGATTCTATAAAATCTATGATCTCTCCTAGGTTCGAAAATTCTTATCTAAGGAACGTCTTAGCTTCTATTTTGACAATATTACCTCCATATATTATTGCAATATGCGTGCCTAACGCGTTTATAGCGGTTTTAGGGTTTGCGGGGATGATATTAGTTGTCATAGCAATATTATTGCCGATGTATTTGCTTAAGAAAGCAAAGATAAAAAAATGGAATTATCCTATTTTAAATAATAAGTTGATATCATCACTTTCTACGATATTCGGCATTATAGTGATCGTATCTGAATTATTTAATATGTATAGTTAGGATTTAAAATAGAGAGAGGGAGTGCAGCTCCTTCTTTCTCTTCTATTAACAGCCTTCAGGAAAATCTGTAAAAGTTTCTCCAAGAATAGATGCAACTTCATCAACTGATGAGTTTGTATCTAGGTGATTTTCTAAATCTGGCGTTTTTTGTGGTTTAACATATTTAGGCAGCAGTGGTATTTTTGGTAGTTGTGGTAACTGGGCTTGATGAGTTATAGGCCCAGTTATTTTGTTGTTTCCTTCTACGCTGTGTACTGCTAGCGAGAGATGTTGAGTGACTTTTTTCAAAACTCGTGCTAACATAATTATTACCTGTTTATCATTAAAATGTCTTTATTCACCTTGTGCTAAAGAATATCCTCTTAATCCATCAAAATCATATAGATTCTCTGTTTTTATGAAATCTATGTTATTTTTTGCAAGTAGTGATAAGAGAGATGCTAACTGGGCATGAGATAGCCCTCCATTCTTTGGCATAAACCTTAAGCACCAATGATCAGATAAGAAAGATGTAGGCTCTTTTCTAGGCCAAAGCAGCAAACCTTTTGCCGCTATTGTTTTTAGCTCTAGATCGTTTAAATCAAGCTTATTAATTTTTTCTGCTATTTGGTGTGCGTTATCACATTCCATCTGCACGAATACATCAACGCCAACAAGAGCTTTTTGTTCTTTTGTATCTATCTTGTAAGTTCTTGTATTATTTGAAGAAGAGGATTTGGAGTCTTGATAGCTTACTGCAACTAATTTACTTGGCTTTTCACCAAAGCGTTTAACTACTGCCTGTGCGAATTCTTTTGTCCCAACTTTTTTAGAAGAAATTTTTTCGTTATAAATATCTCCTGTATGGATTCCGTCTTCTATAGTTTTTTTCCACGCATTTTCTATAGTTGCTGCATAGCTACCAAGCCCAATATGAATTAACATCATACATGCTGCATTTAGCAGCCCTGAAGGATTTGCTATATTTTGGCCTGCTATATCCGGAGCAGAACCATGCACAGCTTCGAACATCGCATATTTCTCTCCAATATTTGCAGAGCCAGCAAGGCCGACAGAGCCTGAAATTTCAGCTGTTACATCTGAAATTATATCCCCATATAAATTAGATGTGACTATAACATCAAACATATGTGGAGATTTAGCAAGCTTTGCTGTTCCTATATCGATTATAAAATGGTTGCTTTTTATCGAGGGATATTCTTTTGCAATTTCCTCGAATACTTTGTGAAAAATTCCATCAGAAAATTTCATGATGTTATCTTTACTAAAACAAGAAACTGTTTTTCTGTTATTTTTTACGGCATATTCAAATGCATAACGAATAATTTTTTCACTGCCAACTCTACTTATGAGTTTTATAGATTCATACATATTATGAGTTTGCCTATATTCAATTCCGGCATATATATCTTCTTCATTCTCTCTAATTATGACAAGATCCATTTTAGGATGAGCAGTTTCTACAAATGGAGCATAAGCTACACTTGGGCGAACATTTGAATATAAACCTAGCGCTTTTCGAAGAGTTACGTTTAGGCTCTTATACCCACCGCCAAGAGGCGTGGTAATTGGAGCTTTGAGTAATATTTTTGTTCTTGCAAGAGATTCCCATGTATCTTCTGCAATTCCAGAAGAATAATTTTTTTTGTATAGCTTTTCACCAACTTCAATTGTTTCTATTTTTATAGGGGCTTTTACTTCTTTTAGGATATATAAGACGGCATCCATAATCTCAGGGCCTATACCGTCACCATATGCAACTGTAATTGGAACAATAGAAGTCATAATAAGCTACCTTTTGCTGTTTTTTGGCAGTTTAGCAGCTTCTTCTATTATCTCCAATGCTCTAATTAAAGTAAGGCTAAAAGGATCTTCAGATTTTGGAATTGAAGTAAACTTATTGTCACACTTTATATACGGGCCAAATTTTCCTATACCTATTGAAAGCTCCGACCCTTCTGGAGTTTTACCTAAAGATTTGGGTAATGATAAAAGCTCAATTGCTTTACTTAAATTCACTTCTTCTGGTTTTATAAATGGAGGGAGAGAAGCTCTTTTTGGCTTTTCAGATTTGCTATCTTCTCCTAATTGAACATAATACCCATATGGACCCTTTTTAAAATATACGTGCTTTCCTTCGTGGGTACCTAAATTTTTATTATTATTTTCTTCAATAATTTCTTCATTGCCTTTGTTATCCGACTCAGTATTTTGAATGCTTTTTCTGTGATTACATGTTGGATAATTTGAGCATGCGATGAAAGCACCAAATTTGCCTATTCTAAGGCCAAGCTTGCCATTTTCACATGCTGGGCATTTTCTTGGATCTTCGCCGTTTTTACGAGGGAATAAATGATCCTCAAGAGTTTTGTCAAGAGTTTCAATAACTTCCGTGATAGAGGTTGAACTAGCTTTTTCAATATTTGTATGAAAGCCATTCCAGAAGGAATGCATTAAATTTTTCCAAGGCATTTCCCCGTCAGCTACTTTATCTAAGTGTTCTTCTAGTTCTGCTGTAAAATCATATTCTACATATTTTGCAAAAAACTCTACCAAAAATGCAGTTACAAGCCTGCCTCGTTCTTCGGGAATAAAACGTTTTTTCTCTAATTTAACATATTCCCTTTCTTGTATAACAGAAATGATTGAGGCGTAGGTGGAAGGCCTGCCTATTCCGAGTTCTTCTAATTTTTTTACAAGGCTTGCTTCATTATAGCGTGGTGGAGGCTCAGTGAAATGCTGTTTTGATTCTATATTTTTGGCGATTACTTTTTCTTTTTCTTCCACTTTTGGGAGGATTCTGCCATCTTCTTCATCTTCTGACTCATCATCTTTCCCTTCTTGATAAAGCTTATAGAATCCATCGAATTTTATGATAGATCCATTTGCCTTAAATATAAATTTTCCATTGTCAGATTTGATTTGTATTGTCACTAGCTCAATTTCTGCATTCTCCATTTGAGAAGCAAGAGTTCTTTTCCAAATTAATTCATATAATTTAAACAGATCTTTTTCTAATATGGATTCAAGACTGCTAGGGCTATGCTTTATATTAGTCGGCCTGATAGCTTCATGTGCTTCTTGTGCATTTTTTACTTTGCTTTTATATTGACGCGCAGTTTGTGGGACATATTCACTACCATAAGTGCTATCTA
>CAMCRO010000002.1 GCA_945877265.1 Rickettsia typhi
TATCAGCTCCAACAACTCCGCCGATAGAGGTAGCTTTATATCCAGCCCTGCCTTTAGCAAGCTTCTGAATAGCTTGCGACCCAAAACCTTGAGCCCATATCCCGCTCCTATATAAACCGTCCTCATCACCCGCTGACTTTCCTAACGCACCACTCGCTGGTACAAAGCCACTAGCACCTCCGCTACCGCCTCCAGAAGCAAATCCACTAGTTGCAACACTAGCAAGAATGTCTAGTCCTGCTGCAATATTTGAAGTATTAATCTCACCTGCAGCTCCAACTGTAGTTGAAGATGCTCTTATTCCAGCTTCTTTAGCAAGAGAAGCTTGAGCTGGATCACTAAGATCTAGGTTGGCCAATTGAGTAGCAAATATATTTGCTTCACCACTTAAATCTTCAATACCTGCAATCAGTTCTTTAACAAATGCACCTTCTGCTGATTCGCCCATCACTACAGCAACACCTTCAGCTGCTGCTGCAACGCCTTCTTTATCTACTGCGAATAATAATTTTCCGTCTTCTTGAGGGATGATTTTATTAACTTTAGAAGTTTCAGTGATTTTAATATAGTTAGGCGATCCATCTAAATTATTAAATAAAGTAAGGACAGTGCCTTCTCTTAAAGTCATGTTACCACTAAAGACAACTTCTACATCTTTTCCTTTTAGAGTTATCATAGGAGCATTTACATTACCATAGACAGTATCGCTAGCAATTGTAGAATTAACCTTTAATGCTCCTACTCCTGTAACATTACCTGTAGCAGTTAATGTATTGCGACCTAACGTTAGAACTGAAGCATCACCTAGGTTAACATCTCCATAGAATTTAGAAGCATTTTCTAGTTCGAGCTCATTTTTCGCAGCTAGGCTTGTTGTAGTAGCGTAGACATCCCTAGAAACAGTATGTTTAGTTGCATCTGCTCCTGCTAAATTTAGTGCTGCAAGAACATGCCCATCATCACCAATTTGTTGTAAAACACCAGATACCTCATGGCTAAATGTACCAGCTCCATAAATATAATCATTAACAGTTAGACTTCCTGCCTTATGAGCAAGAGTTTTGCCTCCAGATATATTAAGTTTATCAATATTTAGATCTCCTCCTGCTATAATATTTAAATTTGCATTTAAATTAACAGTTTCTGCCTTGAGTGCTTTACCTAAATCCATGTCACTTGTAATGCCTAAAACATTAATTCCTGTGATTTTAAAATTAGCACCTGTTGGAAGTTTTCCTAAATTGAAATTACCAGCACCTTTAACTTCAGCATTTAAATTTTCTGAGTTATTTGTAAATGTAGCCCCACCTTCAATAGTAACTGAATCTCCTGCTAAAACATCATCTGCAGTTAATGTGAATGTATTACCTTTTACTGTAACTGTTTGAGCGTAGATATTTTTTCTGTTTGAATCAACATTTGCAGTTTCTGCAACTTCTAAAGATAAAAGAGCATTACCTGCAGCAGCTATGTCTGATGTTAGATTCCCACCTTTCCATTTCAATATGCCTGTATTGTGAGTTGTGGTAGTAATTCCCCCTATAATATTACCGCCATCAACTATAACAATACCATTTTGACCATCAAAATCTACATCACCTGTGAATGTTTTATTTGCAAGGTTGACTGTACCAGCTCCTGTAAATTTAAGGCCGTGGGCTGCTGTGATATTCTCGCCTGCTGTGAAGCCGCCAGCGAGAACTTCGAGTCTCGTATTAGCACCAGCTATTGCTTTGTTGATAATTACATCAGCAGCTGCAACTGAATTAATTTCTAAGATAGCAGTTCCACCTGCTCCTGTTATCTCACCTAGATAAGTACCTTTAACAAGAGTAAGTTTTTTGTTATCTGCTATTGTGTAATTAACAGTTGCACCAGAATTGCCTGTTAGATTTAATGTTGAATTTTCAGTAACTGAAACATCAGCATCACCTCCAGCAGTGTTTGTGATATCATCCGCTATTACTGTAAGAGTATCGAAATTAACAGCTCCGTCAGCTAAATCTAAAGCTCTAAGAACATTGCCATCAGCGCCAAGTTTTCCTTTTAATGTTGCATTAGCAGCATCTGTTGTGATAGAACCAGTTCCAGTTGTGCTAAGGATTCTGAATGTGTTAGCACCAGAAAGAGTTGCTGTTTTACCGTTATCGACATTTAAAACACCGAGGCCATTTGCAGCATCAATATTTCCTGCGATTTTACCATCCTCAGTAAAGCTAACTGTAGCATTAGCTGCATTTGAAATATTTCCAGTGATCTGCCCGCCTGCAGCAGAAATTTTAACAATACCATTTTTACCATTAAAATCTACATCACCTGTGAATGTGTTATCTGCAAGGTCAACAGTTGCATCAGTTGGATTTAGTCTAATCCCTTTATTAGTTGCAGCATCAGCAAGGAACTTAAGTGTTGTAGCTTTTATATTAGCACCAGCTGTGAGGGCGCCTGCTGCTCCGATGTCAATTCGAACAAGACCTTCAGTAGCACCAATTATGCCTGAGTTTCTTGTAGCTCCTTTAATAACAAGAATACCTGCAGCAGCGCCGCCACCATTAGCATCTCCATCAACTGCGCCGATACTTCCGGCGCCGATAGTGAGTGTTCCAGCCTCACCATTAAAGTCTACATCTCCTAATGCGGAATTTGTCGTATCTATAGTTAGAGAGCCAGCATCCTCATATTTTATTTTTATGGTTTCGTCTAGGTCCTGTATTATTTTTGTAAAAGTATAACTTTGACCGCCTCCTATTCTAATAGTCTGGTTGTCATTGGTATCGATAGTTAACGTGCCGAAAATTTTATCTGCTCCAGAATTAAGAATAATATTGTGAGCGCCACCAAGAGTTAAATTGTCTCCATCATCTGGTGCGTTCCCAGTATCCCAATGAGCAGGAGTATTTGTTGCTGAATTTGGATCTGTAGTTTGTAAATCATCAGCAAACGCCTCGCTGCCTGCAAGAGAGATTGCAAGAGTGGATGCGGTGACTAGAAGGTTTTTAAGGTTAATTTTTTTATTAGGTTTAGTCATTAATCTTACCTATATTTTTCTTTATTATTAATTTGGTAATTTGTGTTTTGGTTTTTTTGCTTTTGCCTGCGGAAGAGCCTTTTCTCACTCCTTCCATGCAACAACGCCGGATCAAGTCCGGGATGACGGTAATAAGGTGGATCACCACGTCGCTCCGCTCCTCGTGATGACGAGATTTTACGCCGAACACGAGAGGACATAACAGCCCAAACAAAAACACCGAAACACAAACTAGTTTTACAGCTTTATGGCATAATACCACATGTTAACATTTCTTTGTAATAATGCAATCGGTATATGTCAAGCTTTTTCGTGAAAATGATAGGAAGATTTATGTATATATTGTGGCTTGAATGGTAAGAGTGACAGAAGAAAGAGTGTGGATGAAAGATGGATGTTTTATAGATTGTCGCGCTTCTCTCGCAATGACGTATGGGAGCTGTCATCACGAACGAAACAAAGTGGAGTGTGGTGATCCAGGATTAAGAAGTTTTTACTGGATTGTTTCGGCGCTTACGCTTCTCGCAAAGACGTATGGGAGCTGTCATCACGAACGAAACAAAGTGGAGTGTGGTGATCCAGGATTATATTTTACTGGATTGCTTCGGCGCCCTTGGGTCTTCTCGCAAAGACGTATGGGAGCCGTCATCACGAATGAAACAAAGTGGAGTGTGGTGATCCAGGATTATATTTTACTGGATTGTTTCGGCGCTTCTCTCGCAATGACGTATGGGAGCTGTCATCACGAACGAAACAAAGTGGAGTGTGGTGGATCCAGGATTATATTTTACTGGATTGTTTCGGCGCTTGTGCTCCTCGCAATGACTCATGGGAGCCGTCATCATGAACGAAACAAAGAGGAGTGTGGTGATCCAGGATTATATTTTACTGGATTGCCGCAGTCGTATTCACTCCTTCGCAATGACGCGGCTATTTTTCCTAATTATCGTTAAGTCTCGACCATAAATTCTTCATTTTATTGAACAATCCTGATTCTGAGTCTTTTTGAGCTTCTAGTTCTTTCCCGAGAGCTTCTATAATTTCTCTTTGTTTTTTATTCACGCTTTTAGGAACTTCCACAAAAATGTGAGCTATCATATCCCCGCGAAGTGAAGAGCGGACTTTGCTCATGCCTTTTCCTTTTAATTTTAGGCGGTCAGCATTTTGAGTGCCTTCTGGAATCTTAAGCATGATTTTAGAGCCATCAATCGTTGGTACCTCAACTTCGCCGCCGAGAGTTGCAATTGGATAAGAAACTGGGACCATGCAATGAATGTTTGAGCCTTCAGTTTTGAAGATATCATGAGGTTGTATAGTTACAAAAATATATAAATCACCAGGAGGGCCGCCCCTTGTGCCAGCTTCTCCTTCGCCGGATAGCCTAATTCTATTAGAATCTTCAACGCCAGCTGGAATAGAAACATTAATGGTTTTTTTGCCTTCACATCTTCCTTTTCCTGAGCATTTAGGGCAGGGATCTTTAATTTGGCTGCCAGAGCCTCCACATGCGCTGCATGTTTGCTCTATGGCGAAGAAACCTTGCTGAATTCTAACAGCTCCATTTCCGTTGCAGTAAGAACATGTAGTAAAAGAAATTTCTGCTTTGCTTCCTTTGCCGGAGCAATCTCCGCATTTTGTTGCGCATGAAAAAGATATGGCTTTTTCAATTCCCTTAAAAGCTTCTTCAAGAGTTATTGTAAGATTATATTTTAAATCCGCGCCGCGAGTATTCATGCTGGGTTTTTGGCGTCTACCGCCCCCCATCATGTCGCTAAAAAAATCTCCAAAAAGATCTGAGAAATCACCAGATTGGAAGCCAGCAGAATGAAAGCCACCCCGCCCAAAACCTCCAGCTCCTGGACCGCCACCACCGCCTTGAGAGAAAGCAGAGTGACCAAAACGGTCATAGGCAGCTCTTTTATTTTCATCTTTTAAAATTTCATAAGCTTCTGAAATTTCTTTGAACTTTGCCTCTGCAGTGCTATCTCCTTTGTTAGTATCTGGGTGATACTGCATGGCTAGTTTTCTATAAGATTTTTTTATTTCATCGCCGCTTGCTGTTTTGCTAACGCCCAAAATCTCGTAATAATCTTTCTTTGACATATTTATAGCTTATAAATTAATTAGGGCGCATATATATTACATTTGCGCCCAGATCATATGTTAATTAGTTAGAAACATCCTTAAATTCTGCTTCTACTGAATTATCATCCTTTTTATTATTATCAGCTCCAGCTGCTTGATCTTTCTGTGAGCTTTCGTATATATGTTGCCCCATCTTCATTGCAGCTTCGGTTAAGCTTTCAGTTTTCTTAGTTATAAGCTGTATGTCGCCATCTTCCAAAGATTTTTTAAGATCCGAGATTGCCGTATCTATTTCAAGCTTTAGAGATTGTTCGATTTTATCTCCATGCTCTTTTAAGCTTTTTTCTGTTGAATAAATTAGGCTGTCTGCTTTATTTTTTACTTCTATCGCTTCTTTTCTTTTTTTATCTTCTGAAGAATTGAGCTCAGCATCTTTAACCATTTTTTCAATTTCTTTGTCGTCTAAGCCGCCAGAAGCTTGTATGGTTACTTTTTGTTCCTTGCCTGTGGCTTTATCTTTTGCAGAAACGCTTACAATACCGTTAGCATCAATATCAAAAGTAACTTCAATCTGCGGCATCCCTCTTTGAGCTGGTGGAAGACCTTCTAAATTGAATTGACCAAGAAGCTTGTTATCTGCTGCCATTTCTCTCTCTCCTTGGAAAACTCTGATTGTAACAGCTGTTTGGTTATCGTCTGCTGTTGAGAAAACTTGGCTCTTTTTTGTTGGAATTGTTGTGTTGCGATCAATTAGCCTTGTGAAAACACCTCCAAGTGTCTCAATTCCAAGTGATAGAGGAGTTACATCTAATAATAAAACATCTTTTACATCACCTTGCAGCACACCACCTTGAATTGCAGCGCCAAGAGCTACAACTTCATCCGGATTCACACCCTTATGAGGCTCTTTGCCAAAAAATTCTTTCACTTTTTCGATAACTTTAGGCATTCTTGTCATGCCGCCAACAAGAACTATCTCATGTATTTCTGCTGCTTTGAGTCCTGCGTCTTTCAAAGCTTTTTTGCATGGCTCGATTGTCCGCTCGATTAAATCATCAACTAAAGATTCAAGTTTAGCCCTTGTTAGAACAATGTTAAGGTGTTTAGGGCCTGAGGCATCTGCTGTGATATATGGCAGGTTAACATCTGTTTGCTGAGTAGAAGAAAGTTCTTTTTTAGCTTTTTCTGCTGCTTCTTTAAGTCTTTGTAGAGCAAGAGGGTCATTTCTAAGATCAATGCCATGCTCTTTCTTGAATTCGCCAATTAAGAAATCTAAGACTCTGATATCGAAATCTTCTCCGCCGAGGAATGTATCACCATTTGTCGATTTAACTTCAAAAACCCCATCGCCAATCTCAAGAATTGAGATATCAAATGTACCGCCTCCTAAATCATATACAGCAATAGTTTTGCTGCCTGATTTATCAAAACCATAAGCAAGAGCTGCAGCTGTTGGTTCGTTTATAATACGAAGCACATCAAGCCCTGCAATTTTGCCTGCATCTTTTGTTGCTTGTCTTTGAGCGTCGTTGAAATAAGCTGGAACTGTGATTACGGCTTGCGTTACTTTTTCACCAAGGAAATTTTCAGCTGTTTCTTTCATTTTTTGTAAAATAAAAGCACCGATTTGGCTAGGTGAATATTTTTGACCACCAGCTTCAATCCATGCATCGCCATTTGTTCCTTCAACGATGCTATATGGTACGATCTCTTGATCTTTTCTTACTGTTGGATCGCTAAATCTTCTTCCGATAAGTCTTTTTGAAGCAGAGACTGTGTTTCTGGGATTGGTAACTGCCTGACGTTTTGCAGGATCACCAACCAAAACTTCTCCAGAATTTGCAAATGCTACCATAGAAGGAGTGATTCTCATCCCTTCGGCGTTTGCAATAATTTTTGGATCTTTGCCTTCCATAATAGCTACGCATGAATTAGTGGTTCCTAAATCTATGCCTATAACTTTTCCCATAGTATATACCTATAATTAAATCAATTTTATAACAGAGATATAGGTACTAACTTTTTAATTACAAGAGATTAAGTGAATTTTTTTTGATGATTTAGAGAAGATTTGATGAAGTGGTGGAGACGAAGGGAATTGAACCCCCGACCCTCTGCGTGCAAAGCAGATGCTCTACCCCTGAGCTACGTCCCCAAAAGATGAAAGGATTTATAATATCTTTTATTTTGCTAGTCAAGATATAAAATTAAAACACTATGTATATTGCTTATATAAAATAGTAGATTATTGCTTATGCTCAGATTATTAGGATCTGATTATACTTAAATAAATTCAAATAAAACAATCCTATATATTTTCCCATTCGTCTAATCTGATCCAAAATATCTTGGTTATAATATTTTGATTTGGGTAAATTAATTGCACTGCTTGTTTATACACTAAAAGTTTTTCTTTATATAAATTTAAAAGGGTTTTGCTTCTATCCGACTTAAAATCAACTATTATAAGATTTTCTCCGTCAATAACTAATAGATCCAGCCTTATTAAGCTAATTTTATTATTAATTTTTGCAGCTATTTCTACTTCGTGTTTACGTTCCTTGTTCATTATTTGAGTTAAATATTCATTTTTAGCTGTTTGGGCGATGAGATTGCAAATTTCGTCTCTTGAAGCAGGAGAACAAAGAGATAAATTACGTAGGAGAAAATTTTCTATGTTTTTAACATTATTGATATAATCCTCAAAGAATTTATGCATAATGAGCCCAATGCTATAATCTTCATGAAAATTTATCTTTATTTCAGCAATTGGATTTTCTTTTATAGGAGTTTGGTACTCATAGTTAATATAACTATTATAGGTATATGTCTCGTTTGATTGGTGTATGCTTTGCTCGGAACTTTTTTCTTTAATTATTCCGCTTTCATGTTTTAGCGATCCATCTTCCTGAGGATAAAAATAAGAAATAGCAGTGTCCCTGCATATGCTATACCAGCTTTCAGGGTTGTTATTTTCTATCCCAGTTATTACGATTTTATCTTGCGCTCTAGTTAAAGCTACATAGAGGAGCCTTGTGTATTCTTTGATTGCTTCTTTCTTATTGTTTTCTTTTAAGTTTGTTATTATATCATGTTTTTCTTGAGAGTTTGACCATATGGGTAATATATTTTCAGAAGCATTACTTTGAATATATTCAACGCTGCTTGCTGTGTTGCTTAGATAATCATTTGCATCGGCTAGAATTACCACGGGCGCTTCTAGCCCTTTTACTGCATGTATTGTCATAATTTTTACTGCATCTGAAAAGGATAAATCTCTTTTTATATCAATTTCTTCTGACTCAAAATATTCTATCGTTTCTTTAAGAGAAATGTTGGTTCCATTTGTTGTTGTGGTATAAAGTTCGTTCAAAAAGATTTTAATCGCATCAATTTGATCAAAGGATCCTTCGTCTCTATATTTTTGCAGAATGTTATGTTCATTAATGATAGTGAGGAAAAAATTATATATATCTAGATGCGTAGCTAATGCCTTAAAATATTCAAGCTTTTGAATAATTGAGTGATTTTCTAGAATAATAATTTTATACCATGAATTTTGTCCAATAAATGATTTTAAATAATTATCATCCTGGTTAAGATAAGGGGATTTAAGCAGTGAAGCTAAATTTAAATTATCATCTGGGTTTATTATAAATTTAGCTATTGAAATTAAATCTTTTATAGCGAGAGATTCTGTTAAAGAAATCCTATCAAGCCCTGCAACTCTGATATCCAGAGAAGCCAGCTCTGAGGAAAGATGGTTATTTAATTTAGTTCTTTTTTGGACTAAAATAAGAATATCCTCAGCTTTGATGGGGCGTTCTCTGCTTTTAATATAAAGCTGACTATCCAGTAAATTTTTAATATAACAAGCAATTCGTTTTGCATGTTGGAGCTCTGTTGTTATAATTTCAGAGAATATATCTGGAGTAGGCCAGAATAATTCAGGTAGAGTAATTTTTGGGGTTAATTCCATAATTTCTAAGGAGCTATAATCATCATCTCTATTACAAGAAAGGATTGGCAAAGTCTCTATATTCTTGTTATTGTCAAATACTTTATAAACAAATTCATAAATTGCTTGTGGGAGTCTATATGTCACCTGCAATTCTATATCTAGGAATTTTTTATTAGCATTTAGACATTGGGCTTTTATTAAATTTTTAGTTGGAATAAATAGATCAGGCCTTGCACCTTGAAAACTATAAATAGATTGTTTGATATCCCCGACTACAAATATAGTTTTTTCAATATCAGAAGCAGTTTGGCCGCTAAAAAAATCACTTAAAAGATTATAAATAATATTCCATTGATTAATACTGGTATCTTGTGATTCATCTACTAATATATGATTTATTCCACCATCTAGTTTATATTTTACCCATTCTCTAGTTGCACTCTGAGATAATAGGTAATTTGTAAATTTTATTAGATCTTCATAGTCCAATAAATTTAATTTGTTCTTTTTAGCTTTGTAACATTCTAAAATTTCTTTAGTTATATTATATAACAATATGCTTTTGGCTTTGATTTTATAAGCATTGATATCCTGCGATGCTTCTACTACTTTTTCCTGTATTTCTAATATTTCATCTAGAAATTTATTATCCTGCGATGTCTTTTTTAGGAGTTTTTTTCTTGGGGATCCATTTATTGTAAGAAAAAAGCTTTTTAATTCATCAAAGTTTGAGATTATTTCACTTTCTTCACAATTTATAAAATTTTTTATTGTTGAATTTAACTCCTCTTCCTCAAGGTGAATTTTACTAAGTTTTTGGGTAATGAAACTTTGTAATTTTAATAAAATATATTTAGGCTCACTTATGGCAGTTTTATTTTCAAAAAGTAGGTTATAGTCAGTGCTAACTATGTCTTCATTTATAAGAGGATAGGAGATTGGTAGTCTTTGTAATGCAATTACATTATCAGCTAGGAGATCTATTAAAGAAAAGAGTGAGACATGGTTTAATATCTCTTCGGGCATTTTTTTTAAAAAATCCTGTGATAAAATAATTTTATTTAAAATATATTTGGATTCTTTTTCGTCGATAACTCGGAACGCAGGTCTTATACCTGCTTCTATAGGGAATTTTTGCAGCAAGTGTTGGCAAAATGCGTGAATTGTATATATCTTTATTTTTTTAGAGAATATAGCATTTTGTATATACAAATTTTTTGTATAGTTAACTTGCTCTTCTGTATAATTTTGGTTGTATGTAGCCTTAAGATAAGATTTTAAAATATCATTATCCATTTTAGACCAATTGTATAAATTTTCATTTATCCTCGAAAGCATTTCTCCTTTTGCTGCTTTCGTGAATGTGAGGCAGAGAATATTTTCAGGGTCTATTTTATTGATCAATAAATTAAGCACCCTATCTGTTAATAGCTTAGTTTTTCCAGTTCCAGCAGAGGCACTTATCCACGATGAATAAGCAGGTAATTTTGCATTATATAAATCTTCTATTAATTTCACAATTTTACTATTTTATTCCAAAGCGTGCTGAAGTTACTTTTTGTGGAGTATTGTGACCGTGTGAGTGAATGCTACATTCTGATTTTGTTTTTAATGTATGTATCAATGACTTAGTTAATTCTAAAGATCCGTCGTCTTTCTTGTCACCACTAGAAGAGCTATCTGTGTGTTTTGTATTAGAAGAATATTCATTATATTTACCCACTTTAATTTTACTTAAAGCATTTTTTATTGCGGATGTGTATTTTTTTGTTTGATTTGTATGTTTACCATTATAAGTATCTTTTTGAGATGTTAGGAATTGACCCAATAGCTTTAGATTTTTATATATTTCATCTGAAGCTAAAGAAAGATCGGCTTCTTTGATTGCCTCAATTAGTGTGCTGCCTTTGGTATCTAGAATATCTTTATTATAAAATCTTGCTTCTTCTTCTGAAGCGCTTACTATAAGAGCTGCGGAATTAAAATTTACGCTTAAATTTGGATTCACTGGTATTGCTTCAGTTTTAGGGTGATGCGTCATATTCTGTCGTAGCTTTTCATTTAATACAAAAGAAGTTTGATATAAAAACAACTGAAGTTCCTTAGATTTTTTCTTATTTTCTATAATATATTCATTAATCAGGTCTTCTAGGTAAGCAAACTCAGTTTCTGAAGTCGCGCAGTGCATGGTTTTAATTAGTAGCTCTGAAATTTGACCTAATTGGGTTTGATATTCTTGTAAGCTATTTTCTTCTCTTTTTGCGACATTTTGTTCCATTTTATTCTCATTAAAGCAATTAAAGAATCAATTTTATAAAAGCTGCTAAAATAATATTATGCTTTAAAGAATCTCATTTGGAACAAAAATATCATCAAGTTTAAAAAAACATCTTCCTTCTTTTTTATTTGTGATATTAAAGGTAATAATTTGACATGTCCTCATAGACTGGATTGCTATATTGTTATAATCTTCACTATCTTTATTTAATATTGATATTATAGATTCAAGGATAGAGGGGTTATGACCTATTATTAAAGGATGCTTTGCTACTAAATTGCTGAGAATAATTTGGCTCAAAAGCTCTTCTCTTAATCCTTTGTATATCTCATGATCCAGCTTATGGACGATTGCCTTATTATCCAATGTTTTTAAGATTATCTCTGCTGTCTCTTTGGCCCTTGGTGCGTCCGATGAAATCACAAGATCAATTTGATAATTCGCATCAAGATAACGAGCTGCTTCTTTAGCCTCTTCTTTTCCGCGCTCACTTAACACTCTATTAAAATCATTTCCGAGAGGGCTATAAGGTGCATCCCCATGGCGCATTAAACTGATAGTTTTCATATTTTAGAATTTATCAAATCTATTGTTTCTCTAATACCATATAATTTAAAAAATGATCCTAGCCTTGGCCCCTCTTCTTGGCCCAGCAAGATCATGTAAATATCTTTGAAAAAGTCTCGTAAATTTTCATATCCAGCATCTGTTCCAATTTTATAGATCATATTCTGTAATTCTTCAGCACTAATATCATTTTCTAAATTTGATAAAATTTTAATGATGTTCTGCAGAATATTTTTTTGCTCAGTGTTTGGAATAACATATTTTTTATTCGCCTTTACAAAATCATTATAATAAGAAACAGCATGTGCAGCCAGCTCATCTAAGAAAGGCGCCTTTTGAGGAGATGCTTCAGGAGCATATTTAGCTATAAATCCCCATAAAACTGATTTATCTGTTGGGTTACAAACTGAAGCCAAATTTAGTAGCAACGCAAAAGTAATCCCGTAATTATTCACTACAGGAACTTTTCCATTATGAATGTGGAAAGCAGGGTTTGAAAGTTTTTTAACGCTATCTACTTCCTCATGGAATTTTTTATTAAAGGTAATATATTCATCCACATTTTTAGGTATAACATCAAAGAAAAGCCTTTTTGCTTTTGAAGGAGATTGATACATGAATAGAGATAAACTTTCAATAGGCGCATATTCTAGCCATTCATCTATGGTAATGCTATTTCCTTTGGATTTAGAAATTTTATTTCCTTCTTCATTAAGAAATAATTCATAGAAAAATTGAGTAGGGGGTGTGCCGTCTAATATTGAACAAATTTTTGAATAGATTTCTGCATTAGGCATATGGTCTTTTCCATACATCTCATAATCAACGCTCAAAGCAGCCCAGCGCATTCCAAAATCTGGTTTCCATTGGAGTTTGCACTTGCCTTTTGTTACTTCAGTTTCAACAATTTTGCCATCTTCATTCTTATATAAAATAGTATTGGTATCTTTTTTGACTTCAAGAATTGGCACTTGGAGAACCTTGCCAGTAGATTTACAAATTGGCATAAAAGGAGAGTAGGTTGCTCTTCTCTCATCTCTGAAAGTTGGGAGCATTAGATCCATTATTTCATCGTATTTTTGGATGATTTTGAGCATCATATGGTCAAAATCGCCGTTTGCGTAGCAATCTGTTGCGCTTTTAAATTCATAATCAAAACCAAATCTATCTAAAAAAGATCTAAGTTTAGCATTCATATAATGCCCGAAACTTTTTTCTACACCAAACGGATCTGGAATAGAGGTAAGCGGCATGTTTATATTGTTAGCAAGCATTTCTTGATTAGGTAAATTTGAAGGAACTTTTCTAAGACCATCTAAATCATCTGAAAAACATATAAGCTTTGTTGGTATATTGCTTATTTGTTTAAAAGCATTTCTGACAATAGTGGTGCGTGCAACTTCTCCGAATGTTCCAATATGCGGAAGACCAGAAGGGCCATAGCCTGTTTCGAAAAGAACATAACCTTTTTTAGGGGTTTTATATTCTATTTTTTCAAGAATTTTTAGTGCTTCTTCAAAAGGCCATGCTCTTGAAGCTTTAGCTTGCTCTATCAGATCTGACATAGTATTATTATTTTTGAGAATGAAACGAACTCAAAACATAGTATATGTAATGGATTATGTCAAATTTGTATGAATTTTTTTATAAAAACTTTTGGAATATATTTTTTGGAAGCTTGCTAGCATTTAGTATAGCAGTAATATTATCTGCTTTAGTAATAGATAGCTTGCTCGGGTATGAGCCATGTATATTATGCTTATATGAAAGAATTCCATATATATTAATTTCTCTTATTTCTTTTGCTTCTTTTTTTTATGCTACTAAAGTGAAAAGAATATTACTGCAATTATGTTGCTTATGCGCATTTTCTGGGGCAGGAATTGCAATTTATCATGTTGGCGTAGAAAAAACATGGTGGCACCCCTCTTCAAAATGCGTTCCTGATACTAATTTTGGAGAAATAGATTCACTAGAAGAATTTAAGAATAAACTCCAATCTTCAAAATTAGGTGATTGTTCTAAGCCAGCTCTCAAGATCTTATCTTTTTCTTTGGCAGAGTTAAATTTAATGATGAGTTTGTTGATGCTCTTTGTATTCATAATAATTATTACCAAAAATGCAAAAACCAACCTTTAGCTTAAATAAAAAAATAGATGAAATTTTAAGAGTTAACCACTCTGGTGAGTATGGTGCTAAAATGATTTATCTTGGCCAACTTTCTAATTTAAAAGACAAAAAAGATTATGCTGTAATTAATCATATGTACGAGCAAGAGCTTGTTCATTTAAAATATTTTGAAGAAGAAATAATTAAGAGAGGTAAAAGACCTAGTATCTTTATGCCTTTATGGCATGTAGGTGCCTATTTTCTTGGGAAAATCTCAGCTAAACTTGGTGTTAAACACGCAATGATCTGCACAGATGCTGTGGAAGAAGTGATAAACGAGCATTATGAGAAACAAAAAGAATTTTTAGTAAAACATCCCACAGAAAAACCCTTATTAGATGCAATAAATCAATTCCAAATTGATGAGCAGTCTCATCAAGAGATAGCCCAAAATCATATAAATAGATTTAGTTTTGCTGATAGAATTTTTTATAAAATTGTGTCTGCTATATGCAGAATTGCTATTTTCTCTAGTAAAAAATTATAACTTATATCTTTAAGCTCTTAAGAGCAGCCTGTGCAGCAGCGATTCTGGCAATAGGTATCCTAAAAGGAGAACAAGAAACATAGTCTAAATTTTGGCTATGAAAAAATTCGATCGATTTAGGGTCCCCCCCATGTTCTCCGCAAATCCCTGAAGATAGAGATGGATTAGTAGAGAGTCCTTTTTCTAGAGCTATGCTAATGATTTTTCCAACTCCTTCAATATCCAAAGATGTGAAAGGATCAGTTTTTAGTATACTCGCAGACTTATACTCTGGTAAGAAGCCTGATATATCATCTCTTGATATACCATATACAGTTTGCGTTAAGTCATTAGTGCCAAAACTAAAGAAATCTACATGCTTGGCTATTCTATCTGCAATTAATGCAGCTCTTGGCAGCTCTATCATCGTTCCGATTTTATAAGGAATATTTACTCCTTCTCTTGTCATAATGGTATTAGATTTATCTTTAATTAATTCTATGAGAAATAATAATTCTTCTTCCATTGAAATAAGAGGAAGCATAATCTCCAAATTCAGTGGTATATTATTTTTTTTAACTTTAATTGCTGCAGTAATTATGGCATTGATCTGCATTTCATATATGTCAGGATGTGTTATTCCCAGTCTTGCTCCTCTATGCCCAAGCATTGGATTCGTCTCAGAAATTTTATCTAAATAAAATAAAATGAATTCTTTTTTAATATTCATTTGACGCGCGAGCTCTTCTATCTCTTGGTCTTCTTTTGGCAAAAATTCATGAAGGGGAGGGTCTAGCAGACGTATATTTATGGGAAGTCCATTTAAATTGCGGAAAATTTCTACAAAATCTTCTGTGTGTAAAGGTAAGATTTTTTCTAGAATATTTTGTCTTTCTTCATAATCTTGTGAAATAATCATTTGTCTAACAAGGCTTATTTTTTGCTGGTCAAAAAACATATGTTCTGTCCTGCATAGCCCTATACCTTCGCATCCGAAATTTATAGCCGTGCTTATATCAGTGGTTGTTTCAGCATTAGCTCTGATTTTTAGAGCCTTGGTTTCATTAGCCCATGAAAGAATTTTATCAAATTCAGCAGAATGAGTTGCATCAGTTACCTCTACTTCGCCCAAAAAAATCTCTCCTGTAGACCCGTCTATGCTTATCGTATCAAATTCATTTATTATGTTATCATTGATTTTGGCGATTTTTTTGTGTGGGTCTATATTTAAAGAAGCTGTGCCGCATATACACGGCTTGCCCATGCCTCTTGCTACGACAGCTGCATGTGAAGTAAGGCCACCTTTTGACGTAACAATACCCTTAGCTAGGGACATACCTTTTATATCTTCAGGACATGTTTCGTTGCGGAGTAAAATTACATCAAAATCTTTAGAATAGCGTTCTGCGGCTTCAGAGCAAAATACCACTTTTCCTGTTGCAGCACCCGGCGAAGCAGCCAGCCCTTTTGCTAGTTCTGAAATATTATTTGTTTTTGTAATTGAAGGATGCAGTAATTGCCCGAGTTGATTTATATCAATTCTGCATAAGGCTTCTTCTTTAGATATCATACCTTCTTCTACAAAATCTGTAAGAATTTTTATTGCGGCATTTGCTGTGCGTTTTGCTGATCTTGCTTGTAGGATATATAGTTTTCCTTCTTCTACGGTAAATTCAATATCCTGTATATCTTTAAACTTGTTTTCTAAAAATTTACAATATTCTTGTAGTTCGCTATATTGCTGAGGCATTACAGTTTTCATGGAATTTGAACCATCGTTAATATATATAGGAGTTCTTTTTCCCGATACGATTTCTTCACCTTGAGCTTTTAGGATATATTCTCCATAGATCTCATCTGCTCCACTTGAAGGATTCCTAGAAAATACAACACCTGTGCAAGAATTTTGATTTAAATTCCCAAATACCATGGTCTGGATTGTTACAGCAGTGCCTATTGTTTCCGATATATGGTGTAGCCTTCTATATACTTGCGCTCTCTGGCTATTCCAAGACTTTATAACTGCTTCTATCGCGAGTAAGAGCTGCTCATATGGATCTTCCGGAATAGTGATTGCCACTTTTTTTAGCTCTGAATAATATTCATCTACTAGTCGCTCTTTCAGGTTAGAATTTTCATTGGTTGTATGGCTCTCATCAAGAGAGCCATATATTTTTATCTTAGCATTATCAAAAATTAGCTTATTTGCACCAAAAACGATCTGTGCAAACATTTCTATAAATCTTAGGTAGCAATCATATGCAAAATTAGGATTTTCTGTAAGGTCAGATAAATATTTTACTGTTTTATTGTTAAGACCAAGATTTAATATGGTATCCATCATACCTGGCATAGAAACACATGCTCCAGACCTAACTGACAATAACAGAGGATTTAGACCATTAAAATTTTTTCCACTTGTTTTTTCTAGAGATGCAATATGGTTTTTTAATTTTGTTCTTAAGTCTTTAGGTAAATTATTATCGTTATTATAATAATATGAACATAAATCTGAGGTGAGGGTGAATCCAGGAGGAATTGGCAAGCCTAAATCATACATATTAGCTAGATTTGCTCCTTTATTTCCTAAAAGAGTTTTTTTATCTAATTTATCACTGAAATAAAAAATATATTCTTCCATGCTAACATTCCCTCTGACTTGCAAAATTCACAATTGATTTTAAAATTTCTGCATTCTCATTTTTTATTTGTAATTGTTCAATATAATCAAAGGCTTGATTATTATGATAAGTAATTAGCTCTTCTACTTCTTTCTGGATATTGTATTTTTCTAAAAATAATATCATGTTATTTAAATCAGATTCATTACGTTTGTCAGTATTAAAAAACATCTGTTTAATAATTTTCTTATCACCGTGAGTAGCTTTCTCCATTAGGATTATTACTGGAAGAGTAATTTTTCCTTCGGAAAAATCATCTCCTATATTTTTCCCGATTCTCGTCACGTCAGAAAAATAATCTAACATGTCATCCTTGATTTGAAAAATTAGTCCTATATTCTTACCGTAGTTATACATTAAATTTTGCTTTGCTTCGTCTGCCCCTGATATTATAGCACCGACTTTGCAAGATGCTGCAAAAAGCTCAGCTGTTTTTGCTTCTATAGTTTTATAATAATCATTTCTATCTATTTCCTTGCGTGACTGAATATTTTGAAGTTGTTTCACTTCTCCTTTAGCTATAAGCCCTGAAGCATCTGAAAGTGTTTTAAGAGCTTGCATGGATCCTGCAGATACCATAAGCCTAAAAGCTTGGCTAAATAAATAGTCACCTACAAGTACTGCCGCCTGATTTCCCCAGATAGAATTAGCTGTTGGTTTAAACCTGCGCATTAAGCTAGAATCCACGACATCATCATGTAATAACGTTGCAGCATGTATGAATTCTGTGGTAGCTGCTAGAGTTACATGATGCGAGCCTTGATAGTTAAATAAATAGGCGGAAATTAAAGTTAGTAGTGGACGTAATCTTTTTCCTCCAGATTTAATAAGATAATCTCCAATTTCATGAATCATATCTACATCTGATTGTTTTAGATATGAAAGAATCGTCTCATTTATAGAGTTTAATTCGCTACTATATTTTTCGTGAAGCTCTTCGATTATATTCTTTCTAGTCATTCGATCAGTTTTTTCCAAAGAGTTTCTTTTATTCGGATATTTTTAGGAATATTTTTTATTAATTCGTTTGCTATATTTGAAAGTTCTGGGGCCACTTCATTTATATAACTAATAGGATCTTTCTTTGTTGCAGCATTTTTAATGAGCTCTTCATATCTAGTTCTGTAATATATCTCTAGTAAATTAGAAGTTTGCTTGTCAGAAATCATGTAATGATTTTGAGACGAATCAATTTTAATCCTAAACATTAAATCATTAGATTTGGATTCGGGAAAATCTGAAATTTTTTTTGCTGTTAGGAAATTTACATCCTGATTGTATTTTTCTATTTCTGGGCCATTAATATCTTTATCATATAAAAAAGGTGAGAAAATTTTAGTCCAGAAATTTATCACTTTTTTAGCATTGGTAATTATTAAATTAAGATCTAAGAAATAATTGATATTTTGGGCAAGATTTGTGTTAATTTTTCCAAGTCCATTTGCCATTATTCCTTGATTTTCAGTTGTTTTGATTATCAAATGGTCAATTTTGGCATTTATATAATTATCTGCTATATTAGATGAAGTTTTTATTTTTATTTCATAAGGCACGTTAGAGAAAATGTAATCTGAACGTTTTGTTAAAGAATTAATAAAATTGCTTATACCAGAATTAATATTAAATAAATAAAGAAATTGATTGTTTAAATATTTAGCCAGAACTTCTTTTAGGAAAGTTTCTTTAAATATAAGTTTAGTTGATGTTTCTAAGAAAAGCTTATTTGTCTCAAAATCTCCTTCTGTCACGCTTTCTATATCTAAATAGCTAGATTTTAGGTTGTTAGCTGTGAATCTTATAGAAGAATTATCTAGAGGAGAATGGATATTAAATTTTTCTTTTCTAGAGTCTAGTTCCAAAAAGGTTAAGCCGCTAATATCAAAATTAGGAAGCCAGATATACCCAATACTAATTGGGAATTTTATATTCTTGGTATTTTGGATATTTAGATCAGCACTGATGCTATAAAATTTAGGGGGAGAATTTTTTAGCTCTTGAAAATTATTATAATAATCATGCTTTGTTAGCAAAATGGCATTAGAATTATTGGATTTTAGAATTTCCAAAGAATTCTCATCCAAAATCGAAATATGCTTTTGGTTAATCGAATATGCTGAGATAAAATTAATTAATTCAAATAATTTTTTCTTATAGAGAAGCTTGAAAATTTTTGTTGAATATTTAAAGTTTAGAAATAAGAAGCTTTCTGCATCTAATTTATATTTTTTATTATCAATTTTGGAATATATATCAGCCTTACCCTTATATTCTATTTTAGTATTAAATAAATATGGGTTTACCATTAACATTAATGGGTTATTGTGAATTATAGTAAAATTTTTAGCTTCTTCTTTTATTCCGTTGATTTTTATGCCAATATTCCAAAAGCCGAAATGAGGTGAAATGTCGCTCGCTGTTATTTGTGTGGCGCCAATTTTAAATTTTTGATTATGATCAAACTTATTACAGAAATTTATTATAAAAAAGTAAGCTGCGATGTAAGAGCAAAGAAAAAACGTGAGAATAAGTAATGGTATGATGAGAATTTTCTTCATTCTTTTACTTATAATTATTGTCATGTTGAATTTTATCATATTCTTTAGACAAAGCTAGTACATCAACAATCCAGATAAATATCACTATGGAGAAAATCACTAGAAGTATGCTAGTCAGTTCAGAAAAATCAGCAGATGGAAAGATTGTAAACATTGAAGATTGAATGACAGCTCCTAAAGATTTGCCAAATTTAGCTCCCACTACTTCGGCTGCTGCCTTTCCTTTCGTTCTAAGTTCAATAGAAAGAGGGATATAAGCCATTTCTTTAGTAGAATCAAACAATGAATATTTTGTAGATTTACTCAGGATATTTTGCAATCCGCCAGCAAGCACTGCTGCAACTAGGGGGTTGAACCATAATATATTATCGGAATTTTTAATAAAATCTGAATAAAATACAAAACTAAAAAATGTAATTCCAGTAATACCTATCATACCAGGAGTAAATAGTGCTGCAACTTTCCATCCAAAAAGCCTGAGTATATTGCTGCCTATTACCATGAATGTTATACATGTGAAACCCATCCATATATTAAAATTGCCCATAAAGGCAAGATATTGTTGTTGAGTTGGGTATAATTCTCTGATTTTAGCTTTCCAGGGTCCTTCTAAAACATTAATAGCTAAGCCGTAGCATACTATAATAATGGTAATATAACCAACATACTTAGAGCTAAAGATTAATTTTACACTTTGAACGAAGGATAATTTTGTTACCGTATCTTCAGTATCCTTCTCTCCATATAATTTATTTTTTATAACTACTGCATTCAAATAATACATAAGAAACAGCATTATAACGCCAGAAATAATAACCGAAAAAATAGATAGCTTGAGGCTAATATCTGCTCCAATTGCGTTTGTATAGTAAGCAAAATTTATAAAAGTTTCTGGTACACCTTGAATATCAGAAAAATAAACCATTACATTGCCTGCAATTACTAACCCTAAATTTCCTATCAAGCCAAAAAGGGGATAAAAACGTTTTGCTGTATCTGTATTAACGATATGGTTAGCAAATTGCCAGAACATCAAATTTATAATTACAACACTCCATAGCTCAGAAAATATATACATTAATGCATATGTCCAATTAGCTAAGATCTTTAAGAACCATTTGATATGAGGGTAGGAAGCTACAAGCAATTCTATTCTTTCAGGATCTGGGTGTAGGTGATCTTTATTAGGATACAACCAGAGGCTAAAAAATATAAAAAATAGTAAAAATCCTGATGTGACAATATAAAAAACTTTTTCAAGGCTTACTATATTGCTGAGTTTTAAATATATTATCGTGAAGATAATAGCACATGGTAACACTAGCCATAATTTCAAGAAACTTATGCTTTCTGCCCCAATATTAGAAACAACTAAGCTATCTTTGATAGAGCGTAATGCTGCAAAATTATATAATGCACACATCATCATCATTGCCATCGGTATGAAGAATCCTAGCTCATTTTTTTCAATAGGCCAGAATATTTTCTTCAGTCTCGTTAGAAGATGTTGAGGCACAGTGTTGTAGCCATTTGTCTTTACTATTTTCTTATCTATAGATTCACCTAATGTTTGTCAATCATTATCAACAAACTCAGCAAATAAATTTTAATTCTCTTCAGAGCCTTGGATGCTTAATGTTCTCCCAATAGCGATTATACTATCTTCCACCTCAGTTTCTCGTTGGTTTTCTTCTATAGTGGGCAAACTATTTTCAAACCAAATTTTATTTTGAGATTTATTAGTATTAATACTATAAATTAAAGGTTTTTCGAAGGTATATTTTTCCATTACATAATTCGATAAAAGACGAGATTTCTTAGACATAATAATTCTCCTTTTAAAGCCTAATTAATAGAATAACTAAAATAAGTGTTAATTGATAATAGGTTTTGTTTTACTCGGAGTTTTTTTTGTATGGTATGGTAATAATATTTTTAAAATAGATCTAGAAAATTATCCTGATTAGATCTCTCTGGAAATTTTAAATTTTTATAACCTTGCTGCAAAAAATATTCTGCAATTTTTCTGCTAAAGCAGTAAAAAGATAGATGTCTAATTTTTGTGCGAGAAATAGAAGAATTAATGGCTGAATTAATGAAAGCTTGAGCTGTTTTCAAAGAATATATTGTTACTATATCAAGTTTTTCGTTATTAATTTGATCTACTATATTTTTGCTTAGATGATTTTTGTATATAGTAGAATAGATTACAACTTCTTTTTGGTCTAGTTTTAGCTTTTGTGTAATGAATTCACCTCTCACATACAGTAAGCTTGAAGATGGAGATAATTTTTCTTCTAATTCTTGAATATTTTCAAAATATTCTTTTATTTTAAAGCCATTCTTGGCTAATAAATCCGCTGTGTCTTTTCCTACAACATAGCATTCTAAATTTAAGTTTGAGAACCTTTCTATTAAAGACAATGCAGCAAATTTGCTTGTAATTAGGAGTGTGTAATCTCTAATTATATTTTTAAGATCCTCTAATTCTTTTTCTTTTAATAAGCACTCTATCAATGACTCTTCAAATATATTATATTCTTTTGTTAGTAGCTTGTTTTTTAGCTCGTTATTATTTTCTGTAGATCTTGTTAGTAATATATTTTTCATTATTTTTTCTTTGCGTATGGGTTTTCAGTTTTTTCAAACACTAATCTAATTGGAGTTCCAGCTAGGCCAAAATGACTTCTGAGGCTATTAGTGAGATATTTTTTATAAGAGTCTGTAATTTCTTTTGGATAGTTAGTGAAAAATTTAAATGTAGGAGGTCGTGATTTTGTTTGTAACATATACTTTAAGCGAACTCGTCGGCCATTTTTAATTAATGGAAGTTGCTGGTATTCTGTCGCAAATTCTAACCATTCATTCAGCTTGGAAGTAGAGATTTTTACATTCCAGACTTCGTATGCTTTAATGCAGCTATCTATTACCTTTTTAATATTGGAATGATCTAATGATGAGATGTATAACACTTCAACACCTTTGATATATGAAATATCAGTTTTGAGCCTATATTCCATTTCTTCTTTATACTCAGCTTTGTTTTTTATTAAATCCCATTTATTTAAAACAAGTACGATTGATCTTCCTTCCTCGATAACAAAATTAATTAGATTTAAATCTTGCTGCTCTACTCCAAGCTCTGCATCAACCATTAATATAACTGTATTAGCGTATCTTATGGAATGCAGGGTTTCTCCGACTGATAATTTTTCGAGATTAAAATCAATCTTTCCGCGTTTGCGTACACCAGCTGTATCAATTAATTTAATATTTTTTCCTTTATATTGCCATTTGATTTCTATAGCATCCCTAGTTATTCCTGCTTCTGGCCCTGTGAGTAGTCTATCTTCTTGTATTAAATTATTGATAAAAGTCGATTTTCCAGCGTTAGGGCGCCCACAAACTGCTATTTGTATAATATCGCTTTTAAATGGATCTTCAGGTTTATCATCTGTTTCAGATAATTTAGGAAGCAAAATCTCGCATAAATCTGCCATGCCAAGCCCATGAGCAGCTGATATTTTAACAGGATCGCCAAAGCCTAATTTATAGAATTCTTTATCAATGTTATGCCCCCTTTCGCATTTATTTGCTATTAAGATAACATTATTATTTTGTCTTCTTAGTAAGTTGGCAAAAAATTTATCTTGGGGTGTGATGCCTGCAGGGCCATCTACGATAAATAAAACTAAATCTGCAGTGGCAACGGCTGTGAATGTTTGGCCCATCATTCTTTCTTCTATTGCTGCTTTTTCAGATTGTTCAAGGCCTGGTGTGTCAATGACAGTAAAACTCAGTGGCCCTAATTTGGCGTCAGAATATTTTCTATCCCTTGTGACTCCTGGTGTGTCGTGAACTATAGCTTTGTTTCTGACGCTAAGTCTGTTAAATAAGGTGGATTTGCCAACATTAGGCCTTCCTACTAAGGCAATTATCGCTTTCATCTAAGTTTTTTTATTTGCATTATATCAAGAACTCGTTTTATAGCAATCTTGTCAATTGAATTAACTAATAGTATGATACATTTGTGAAAAAAATAAGTTACAAAAGTGGAATTAGATTTTTTAAAGAATTTTATTGATATTGGTGGGAAGATTGGTGTTAATGATGCCGCTTTGCGTCAGGCCTCTTTGTTAACTTATGGAAATGAAAATGCTTACCTAAAAATATTCTACGATGGTATTACAGGTGTTCTTTCTGCAATAGAAGATAGCTTTGATGAGGAGCTGGAAAATATAGATTTGTCCTTGTATGATAAAGTTACTGAAAAAGTTAGCCTGCTGTTGAAGAAAAGAATATATGGAAAGGGAGATAGGTCAGAATTTTATAGACAGCTATCACGTTTTTATTTATCTAAAGCGGGATATAGCCAATTTTTTAAGAATGGATATAAAACCGTGGATAAAATTTGGCGACTTGTTGGAGATAATAGCTTAAATTGGAGTTACTATTCTAAAAGAGCAATTTTATTTGGAGTTTATTGTTCTTCTATGAGATATTATGTTAAAACCCAAGAATGTTCTCCGGAAAATTTAGAAGAAAAAATTAATCAGAGACTCGCAAAGGTTAGGATTTTCAATAAATTTAAAAAGATGATGAGCCCTTCTAACATTCCTTTTATTAGACTCTTAAGAAAATAGATCAATATGAAAAAACAACAATTATATCCTCAGGTGGAATCAAATCCTGATTTTTCTAAGCTGGAAGAAAGAATATTAGACTTTTGGAATAAAGAAAAAATATTCGAAGAATCCATTAGTTCTAGATCTGCAAGGATTGGAGAAAAAAATAATGAATTTATTTTTTATGATGGACCGCCATTTGCCAATGGCCTTCCTCATTATGGTCATCTTTTAACTGGTTTTGTTAAAGATAGCGTTGCTAGGTATCAAACCATAAAAGGAAAGAGAGTCGAGAGAAGATTTGGCTGGGATTGTCATGGGCTGCCTGCTGAAATGGGAACAGAAAAGGAGCTAAAAATTTCAGGCAGGAACCAGATAATGGAATTTGGGATTGAGAATTTTAATGATCATTGCAGAAAATCTGTAATGCAATTCACAAATGAATGGAAAAAATATGTGAATCGGCAAGCTCGCTGGGTAGATTTTGATAATTCATACAAAACTATGGATTTAAACTATATGGAATCCGTGATTTGGGCATTTAATGAACTTTATAAAAAGGGTTTGATATACGAATCTATGAGGGTGATGCCTTACTCATGGGCGTGTGAAACTCCTCTTTCTAATTTTGAGACGCGGCTAGATAACTCATACAGAGAAAGAGCTGATAACGCTGTTACAGTTAGTTTTGTGTTAAAAGGGGTGGCAGATTTCTTGCCAAAAGGTTGTAAGGAATATAGGATTTTAGCTTGGACGACTACCCCGTGGACTCTACCTTCTAACCTTGCTCTCGCAGTAAATGGGGGGATGGATTATGTAGCGGCTGTTGCAGGGGATACATGTTATATAATGGCAAAATTTGCTTATGAAAAATATAAACCTATTTTAGGGCTTGATGATCAAGCTGTTAAGATAGAATTTAAAGGTCATAGGCTAGCGGATCTAACTTATCACCCTATTTTCCATTATTTCGCGGATCATAAAAATTCTTTTAGAATTCTGGTTGGTGATTTTGTGGAAGAAGGAGAGGGTACTGGTATAGTGCATATGTCTCCTGGTTTTGGTGAGGATGACCAGATACTTTGCCAGAATAATAACATCGAATTAGTATGCCCAGTTGATAATGCTGGAAAGTTTACTAAAGAAGTGCCGGATTTCTATGGTATACAAGTATTCGAAGCTAATCCAACAATTATTATAAAATTAAAAGAGCTGGGAAATTGGCATAAAACAGAGCAGCATATACGTAATTATCCGCATTGTTGGCGAACAGATACACCACTTATATATAAGGCTGTGCCTTCTTGGTATGTGAAGGTAACAGAATTTAAAGATAGGATGGTTGAATTAAACCAGCAAATTAACTGGACCCCGAATTACGTGAAAGATGGAGTATTCGGCAAGTGGTTAGAAAATGCAAGGGATTGGTCTATTAGCCGCAATAGATTTTGGGGTACTCCTATACCAATTTGGCGCTCAGACGATCCGAAATATCCAAGAATTGATGTATATGGTTCCATAGAGGAGTTGGAAAGAGATTTTGGCGTAAAAGTCAACGACTTACACAGACCATTTATTGATAATTTAACTAGACCTAATCCAGATGATCCCACAGGCAAATCTGTTATGAGAAGGGTTGAAGATGTTTTTGATTGCTGGTTCGAAAGTGGCTCAATGCCTTATGGGCAAGCTCATTATCCTTTTGAAAATAAAAGCTGGTTCGAAGAACACTTTCCTGCTGATTTTATTGTGGAATATTCAGCTCAAACAAGAGGTTGGTTTTACACTTTAATGGTTCTTTCTACAGCCTTGTTTGACAGACCTCCATTTTTAAATTGTATATGCCATGGTGTGATACTTGATTCTACAGGACAAAAACTATCAAAAAGACTAAATAACTTTGCCGATCCGATGGAAATATTTGGGAAATATGGCGCGGATAGTTTGAGGTACACAATGCTTTCATCTAATGTCGTGAAAGGGCAAGAGCTTCTAATAGATAAAGATGGAAAAATGGTCCATGAGGCTTTGAGGCTATATCTAAAGCCAATATGGAATGCTTATAATTTTTTCACGCTTTATGCTAACGCAGATGGAGTAAAAGCAAGAATTTCTTATGATTCATCAAATGTATTGGATAATTATATTCTTAGTAAATTAAAAAAGGCTGTCATAAAAATCGATGACGCACTTGCAAATTTTGATACGCAAGGAGCATATCAGCCCGTAACAGAATTTTTTGAGATTTTAAATAATTGGTATATTAGAAGAAGTAGACAACGTTTTTGGGGCTCTGAAATTTCATCAGATAAAATTCAGGCTTACAACACTTTATTTACCTGTTTGGAGCATATCTCTCGCGCAATGTCTCCTTTACTGCCATTAATTTCAGAAGCTATTTATGTTGGTCTGCAAGGCGGAGAATATATTAAAGAACATAGTGTTCATCTCTCAGATTTTCCTGATGTTACTAATATTAAATTTAGTGAAGATATAGTCTGCAAAATGGATAAGGTCAGAGATATTTGTAGTAGTGGCCTATATATTAGAAATGAAAAAAATATTAGGGTAAGGCAGCCATTAGCTAAATTAACAATTTTAATGAAAAATTCTGCTTCAATTAAAGAGTTCGATAGCTTAATTAAAGATGAATTAAATGTAAAAATCATTGAATATTCTGATGAATTAGGAAATTATGCGGATAAAAAAATCAATATTAACTTTCCAGTTCTGGGAAAAAGACTGCCGCAATATATGAAAGAAATTATTTTTGCTTCTAAATCAGGAAATTGGAGTCAAGAAGGAGAAAATGTTTATGTTGCAGGGCATTTATTACAGTCTGAGGAATATGAAATAATATTAATGCCAAAATTAGCGGAAGGTGCAAAAACATTGCCTTCTAATGATGGCCTTGTAATATTAGATTTATCAATAACAGAAGAACTTTTGCAGGAAGGTTACGCAAGAGATGTGATTAGGATGGTTCAGCAAGCAAGAAAAGAAGCAGGATTTGAAATTACAGATAGAGTAAATTTATATGTCGAAGGGCATGAAAAAGTAAATATTTCTATTCAGAAATTTGAAGATCTAATAACCGATCAAACTCTTGCAAAATTAGCGAATCAAGCTATTGCTGGCGGCTTTTGCGCAGAGTCAGAGCTAGATGGTAAAATAATCAAAATATACATAGAGAGAAATACAGAAGCGTAGATCGGACTTTAGAAAAATTTATTCTAGAATTTTATTATTATTTTTGGATTAAAATATTTGATAAAGTTATTAAAACTGTTATCATTCCGCTCAAAAAATGAGCGGATATGTTCTTATCTAAATATTTCGTGGGAGTAGGCTGGTTTCTACTTAGTTTATGCTGTAGTGTAGTAAATGATTCAATTTCAAAATATACAGGGAATGATCTCCATAGTTTTCAAGTTTCATTTTTTAGATTCTTCTTCAGCGCGATAACTCTAATACCATTCATCTTCTACTATGGTTCAGAGACGATAAAAAGCTCTCGTCCCTTTGTGCATGTTATGAGGGGCGTGATATTATTTTTTGGAATAACAGCCTGGACTTACGGCCTTACAGTAGCCCCTATCGCATCAGCTACAATAATAAGTTTCACAATTCCTTTGTTTACCTTGATTCTCGCTTATTTCTTTTTAAAAGAAAATATTATTTGGCAAAGATGGTTAGCTACTATTGCTGGGTTTATAGGTATAGCAATTGTTTTAGGTGTGGGAGATGATGAGTTTGCCTTTAGTTCGACAATTTTTATATTGTCTGCCATTGGCTTTGCATTACTAGATATTATAAATAAGAAATTTATAATTAAAGAAACAATGATTAGTATGTTATTTTACTCAGCTTTAGTTACTGCTATCTTATCTTTTATACCTGCTTTGTTTTATTGGAAAACTCCATCCCTTCACCAAATTTTCCTGTTTCTTATTTTGGGTGGGAGCGCAAATTTAATATTGTTTTTTATATTAAAAGCTTTTCATCTTCTTGATGCGACTGCCGTTGCGCCATATAGATATTTGGAGCTATTATTGTCTTCTTTTGTTGGGGTTATCCTCTTTAACGAAGCGCCAACAAAAAGTATGTTTTATGGTGCTTTAATCATAATTCCTGCGACTTTTTTTATTGTATATTCCGAGAATAAATCAAATAGCTCTAAAAATGAACAAAAGTAAGAGAAAATTAGTTATTTGCAGTGGAATTGCCAATACTTTTGAATGGTATGATTATGCGTTATTTGGCAACTTTGCTTCATTAATTGGGAATAAATTTTTCCCAAGTAGCGATCCAAATTCTTCGATTTTGAATGCTTTTCTGGTCTTTGCAGTTGGATACCTAATGAGGCCAATAGGCGGGGTGTTTTTTGGCGTTCTGGGAGATAAGCTTGGAAGAAGATTTGCTCTTTCAGTATCCGTCATCTGTATGGCTCTCCCAACTGCAATAATCGGACTTATTCCAACATATGAAGTGATAGGGCCTGCAGCTTCTGTCATTATGGTGTGCATGAGAATGCTACAAGGTCTCTCAATGGGAGGAGCCTTAACTGGGTCTATATCTTTTTTAATTGAACATACTGATGCTAAAAATAGAGGTTTTATAGGAAGTATACCTATGGCTAGTATTTGTCTAGGTATTTTTCTAGGGACTGTTGTTTCTTATGTAACGAGAGAAAGTTTAGATATAAAAGATTTTGAATCTTGGGGGTGGAGAATCCCATTTATTATAGGTATTCTTATTCTTTTTGTGGGTTTTTATATAAAGAAACATACTGAAGAAACGCCATTATTTAAGCAAATTCAAAAAGAGGAAAAGATAGTTTCTTCTCCTTTGAGATTGGTATTAGCTAATCATAGTATGGATATGCTTATCTCTATACTTATAAATTCTACAGGGTCAGTAATTTTTTATTTTCAGGCTATTTATGTGGCTAATTATTTGAAATATACTAGAGGTTTTGCCGAGCAGGCAGTGGATAAATTGAGCTTAGTTTGTTATTTAGTAATGGCCAGCGTGTGTTTTATTTCTGGGAGAATTTCTGATATGTTAAAATCTCGAAAGAGAATTTTCGTGTTTTTGATTTTTAATATTCTTCTCTTAATACAAGAGATAAACTTGAGTATAGAAGTAGGAGAGTGGGCTTTTGTTGTAATGGCGCAAGTAGTGCTTGCCATTATTGCTGCTTTTTATATAGGGCCAGAACCTGCTCTGCAAGCTGAATTTTATCCTACAGAGATACGTTCTACTGCATTATCTATTTCTTATAATTTATCTACCAGTATTTTTGGCGGGACTACTCCATATATTATTGGTCATTTATATATGAAAACAAATAGCTTGTATGGATGTGGATATTATATCATTGCTACATCTGTGCTTAGTTTAATAGGTTTATATTTTTATAAAAATAGATATAATAAATAGAGATATCGGAATGAAAATGAACTTAAAAACTGAAACCGAACTCCTTAATATATCAAATTCTGCTTTTATAAACGAAGAGGAATATATCAAAGGGATTATCCCTAAAATTCAGTGCGATTTTAGAAAAAATCTTCAAATAAAAAAGCGAACACTTTCTTACATAGATTATATTATAAAAGATACAAATTTTGCTGTAGAACAGTTCCTGCAGAAATATAGCTTATCTACAGAAGAAGGCGTTGCAATTATATGTTTAGCTGAAAGCTTAATCAGAATACCCGATCAAAATACTGCTATAAACTTAGCTATAGATAAATTATCAGATAAAAGCTGGGGAAAACATATATCTTTTGCAAAATCTAGAATAGTTGAGCTTAGTTCTTTGGGCATTTTCGCGGTAGGGAAGCTAATGAATCTTACTTCAGCAAAAAATTCTATCGTGGAAGTAGTAAAAAAAATAAGTGACCCACTTATCCTAAATGCAATAAAAACCGCAATAAAATTTTTAGGTAAGGAATTTATAATTGGCTATGATATCGAAGCCGGTTTCCAAGAAGCTAGAAAAAACCCTAATTACTTATATTCGTTTGATTTATTAGGAGAGTCTTCTCGTACAGATGCTCAAGCCATGGGATATTATAATTCTTATATTCAAGCAATTGATAAGATGGAATTTTATTTTCCAAGTCATGGTGAGACTCTCTTTGAAAGGCCTAATTTATCAGTGAAGTTAAGTGCTTTATTTCCTCGAGTTGAGCTTTTAAAAATTCGTGAGATAGAAGCAACCTTACTTCCTAGATTAATGGAAATAATAAGAAAAGCTAAAGATAATCGTATTACAATAACATTTGATGCGGAAGAATGTAGAAGGCAAGATATATATCTTAATGTTTTAACTAAGCTGGTTATGCATGAAGAATTCAAAGATTATAATGGAATAGGGTTTGTGGTGCAAGCCTATCAAAAAAGGGCTTCCAGCATAATAGATTATGTTATTAAATTATCAAAAGTCACAAAAAAACAAATTCCTCTTCGCCTTGTTAAAGGCGCATATTGGGATAGTGAAATAAAATATGCTCAGGAACATGGCCTTCCTGATTTTCCAGTTTTTATAAAAAAAGAGTTTGTCGATGCAAATTACCTTTTCTGCGCAAAAAAGATTTTTGAAAATAAAGAATCAATATATCCACAGTTCGCGACTCATAATGCATATACTGCTTCATATATAATAGAATTATTTGGAGAGAGTACATACGAAATGCAGAAGCTTTTTGGTATGGGAAATAGTCTTTATGATGTAGTTAGCAAGGAAAAATCTGTAAGAATATATGCTCCTATTGGTAAAATGGAAGATTTGTTAGCTTATTTGATGAGAAGATTACTTGAAAATGGGGCGAATACATCATTTGTCAATAAGGTGAATAGTAAAGATTTAGATAGAGAAGAATTAACTTTGCCTATAGATTTGCAGGTTCAGAATGCTATGAATATTTCCTCCAAAATCAAGTTACCAAAAGATGTGTATAAAAATAGAGATAACTCATTAGGAATGGATTTAGGGTATATTATGAATGTAGAAATATTAGAAAATGAATTAGCAAAATATGGCAATAAAGTCTACACAGCCGGTTCTATTATTGGTGGTAATGAGATATTAGCCCCAAAACATTCTAAAGATGTCTTTAGGCCAGGGAATATCTCAGAAAAAATAGGGGAAATTTCCTATGCAAAAGCAAGTGAATTAAAATCTGCAGTAGAGATCGCAGACAAAGCTACCAAAGAATGGGCAACAACGTCTGTCTTAAAAAGAGCAGGATATATTAAGAAGCTTGCAGAGCTTATGGAACAGAATAAATATGAATTATATTCTTTGCTAATTAGAGAAGGCGGTAAATCTTTACAAGATGCAATAGGAGAAGTACGTGAAGCTATTGATTTTTGTAATTATTACTCGCTTAAAGCTGAAGAAATAATAATTGAAAAAAACTTGCCTGGGGTTACCGGTGAAAGAAATACTTTGTCATGGCATCCAAGAGGTGTGTTTTTATGTATCAGTCCCTGGAATTTTCCTCTCGCAATTTTCTTAGGCCAGGTAGTTGCTGCTTTAGTTACGGGCAATACAGTGTTATGCAAACCTGCAGATCAAACATCATTAATAGCAAATTATGCAATAAAACTTTTATACGAAACTGGCATACCGAAAAATGTCATTCAATTATTGATAGCAAAAGGATCTCTAATAGGCGAAGTTGTAGTTACTGATGAGAAAATTAAAGGAGTGACATTTACTGGATCCAACGAAACAGCTAAATTTATAAATCTAACTTTAGCTCAAAGAGAAGGTGCAATAATTCCCCTTATCGCCGAAACTGGCGGGCAAAATGCTATGATAGTTGATAGCTCTGCTTTACTTGAACAAGTTTGCGATGATGTTATAACTTCTGCTTTTTATTCTGCGGGGCAAAGATGTTCTGCTCTTAGGGTTTTATATGTTCAGGAAGAAATATATGATGATCTTCTTAAGTTAATAACAGGTGCTATGGAAGAGCTCAAAATAGGAGATACTTTTGATATAACACACGATATCGGTCCTGTTATTGATGAAAAAAGCAAAGCCCAGCTCACAGCCCATGTCGAAGAACTAAGAGAATCCGGGTTTAATGTTTTAGCTACTCACCCAATGAATGGTAGTGCAGCAAACGGATATTTCTTCTATCCACATATTATTGAAATAAAGACTATTAATGACTTAAAAGCTGAAAATTTTGGCCCTATCTTACATATTTGCAAATATAAGGAGAAAGAACTGAATAAAGTGATAGAAGAAATAAATAATTATGGTTATGGGCTTACTTTTGGCGTGCAGAGTAGAATCGACCATAAAATTTCTGATATTACTTCTAAAATTCATGTAGGAAACATTTATGTGAATAGATCTACGATAGGAGCTCAAGTGGAGTCCCATCCTTTTGGAGGCGAAAATAAATCAGGTACAGGTTTTAAGGCAGGTGGGCCTCACTATCTTTTAAGATTTATGACAGAACGTGCACTCTGCATAAATCTTACAGCATCTTGCGGTAATATTGAATTATTGAAGTAAAAAATGAAACATATAATAGTAACAGGCGGGGCGGGTTTTATTGGTAGTTGTTTTGTAAGAAATGCCATTAAAAAAGGCTATAAAATTACTGTTGTGGATAAGCTAACTTATTCAGCTAATATGGATAATTTATTGGAAATTTCTGCAAGCGAAAATTTTAATTTTTTTAAAGTTGACATATGCAGCTCTAAAGAAATTAAAAGAATTTTCAAAGAGGCTAAGCCTGATGCTATTATAAACTTTGCAGCAGAGACGCATGTGGATAATTCTATTCTTTCGCCTAAAGAATTTATAGATAGTAATATCTACGGAACTTATAATTTGCTTAATTGTTCACTAGAATATTTGAAAACTTTAAAAAATGACAATGAGTTTAAATATATCCAAATTTCTACTGATGAAGTTTTTGGTAGTTTAACAAAAGAAGAGCCGTCATTTTCAAATAAAACTCCATATTCTCCTAATTCGCCATATTCAGCAAGTAAGGCTGCTTCAGATCATTTAGTGAGGGCATGGCATGAAACTTATGGTCTTCCAGTTATTATAACTAACTGCAGCAATAATTATGGCCCTTTTCAACATGAAGAAAAGTTAATTCCAAAAACCATTACTAATGCCATTTTGGGACATGATATACCAGTCTATGGTAAAGGCGAGAATATAAGGGATTGGATTTACGTAGAAGACCATGTTAACGGTATTTTTCTTGCCTTAGAAAAAGGGATAATAGGAAGAAGCTACCTTTTTGGAGGAGATTGCGAGTTAAGGAATATAGAAGTAGTTAAAAAAATCTGTCTGATTTTAGCACAGAAAACGGGAAAAGATCATACCAAGCAAATAAAATTTGTTACCGATAGAGCAGGGCACGATTTTAGATATGCTATAGACTCTTCTCAAGCGAATAAGGAACTTGGCTTTATTCATCAGCATAGCTTTGATGAATCTTTAAGTGAGACAATAGACTGGTATATAAACAAGGTGCAAAATAAATGAAGGGAATAATATTAGCAGGAGGTTCAGGTACAAGGCTTTATCCTCTTACACTATCTGTTTCTAAACAACTTCTACCAGTTTATGATAAACCAATGATATATTATCCGTTATCAGTTTTGATGGAAGCTGGTATTAGGGAGATTCTGATCATTAGCACTCCTGAAGATACTCCAAAAATCCGTAAATCTCTTGGAGATGGTAGTAACTTTGGTGTTTCAATTTCTTATGCTGTTCAAAATAGACCAGAAGGAATAGCTCAAAGTTTTTTAATTGCTGCGGAATTTATAAAAGATTCGCCTGTATGCTTAATTTTGGGAGATAATATATTTCATGGCGATAATCTACAAGAAAAAATAAAAAGAGCCAGCAAGCTCAAAGAAGGGGCTTTAGTTTTTGGCTATCGAGTAAGCGATCCTGAGAGGTATGGAGTAGTAGTTTTTGACGATGCCTTGAATGTAAAATCTGTTATAGAAAAACCTAAAGAATATATTTCAAGCTATGCAATCACTGGGCTTTATTTTTATGATGACACAGTAGTGACAAAAGCAAAAACGCTTACTCCTTCAGCAAGAGGAGAATTAGAAATTACCGATATACAAAATTTATATTTAGCCGAAAATAAACTAAAAGTAGATCTACTAGATACTGGTACTGCTTGGCTAGACGCAGGTACTTTTGATTCACTAATGGAAGCGGCGCAATATGTACAAGTTATAGAAAAAAGGCAAGGCAGAAAAATAGCTTGTTTGGAAGAAATAGCTCTCTCACATGGGTGGATTACTAAGGAGCATATTATCGGGCTACCAAGTGGAGGATATAAAAACTCTTACTCAGAATATATAAGAAGGCTTTTTTTATAGTTCTATTTTCCTTCAATTATATGCTGGATCATATGATCGGTGAATATGTTTAATTTTGTTGTAATATAAGGGCCGAAAAAAATCATGCTAAGATATATAATTAAAATTTTTGGAACGAAAGTTAATGTAGTTTCTTGAATTTGAGTCAGAGCCTGAAATAATGAAATGATAAGGCCAACGATAAGCGAGATTATCAAGATAGGAGCAGAAGTAGAAATTAGCGTGTAAATTGCCTCTTTATTTATTTCTGCTATAAGCATCGGATCCATTTTAATTAACCTTTTAATATATCATATAACTTCCTCGCAGACCTGAAATAAACAGAGTTTTTTACTACTCTATTAGAATTTGAAGAAGTGTTATTTCTAGGATCTAAAGGTACCAGCCTATTTCTAATAGAAAAGCTTCCAAAACCTCTTAACTCTATTCTTTTGTTATCTGCTAGTGTTTCAGAAATATAGTCAAATAATTCGTCTTGAATTATTTTTATATCTTCAGCAGAAAAATTTTCATTTAGTGAATTTTGCACTTTGGTAATTAAATTATCTTTATTAAGTTTCACCTATAAGCCTATATTAATTTTGAAGAAAAAAGATTTTTAACTAATAACTTAGATGTTTCATCTATTTTGTTTATTAGCATTTCAAATATTTCGTTGCGTTTTTTTGGCTCGATCTCTTGTATTCGAAGATCTTTATCTAAGTTCTTGGTCGATTTTAACCAAATAGCTGCATCTTCGGGCCCGCCAATTTCATCTATTAATTTTAATGCTAAAGCTTGTCTTCCACTATAAACTCTGCCATCAGCAATTTTTTTTGCTTCGTTTTTTGGAATGTTCCTGTTTTTAGAAACTAAGTCTATAAAATAATCATATGAGTCATTTACTAAATTCATTAATGCAGCATCTGCTTCTGGCGAGCTTTTTTCAAGTGGATTAGGTGAGCCTTTTAAATGCGAGGATTTGTAATTTCTAAGGTTAAAGCCAATTTTTTCAGATAATATTGTAAGATCTGGGATTTGAATTATTACTCCAATCGATCCAGTTAATGACATATTTAAAGCATAGATTTTTTCTGCAGCGAGAGCTATTAAATAGGCTCCTGATGCTCCGATTGATCCTATTGTAGCAACTATCGGTTTAGATTTTTTTATTTTTAAAAGCTTATTATAAATTTTTTCGGAAGTTCCTGAATTTCCGCCAGGGGAATCTATCTGGACAATAAGTGCTTTTATAGCTTGATCTTCTGCAATTTCATCTAAAAATTTTTCAAATTTAGGATTTTCAGTAATTTCATCTGAGACTCTTATGAGACCAATATAATTACTGAGCTTAGTTTTTGCTTCAGAAGTGCTAGAATTGTGAGAATACAAATAGAATAAAAAACCTATTATCGCTATGAATGCAGCTATTTTCCAAAAAGTAATTTTTCTTGTTAGTTTTGATCTTTCTATTAATAAGTCAGGTATTTGCATTTTTATTTTTCTCTGATTAGCCTTGATTGTTCTCTGTTCCAATCTTTCTGTTTTATATCTTCTCTTTTGTCATGTAATTTTTTCCCTTTTGCAAGAGCGAGTTCTATTTTAGCCATATTTTTTTCATTAAAATATAAAGATGTTGCAATCAAAGTGTAGCCTTTTTCTTTGATTTTACCAAGAAATTTATTTGCTTGTTTTTTATGCACTAGAAGTTTGCGTGGTTTTCTTTCATGGTGTTTAGTAAAGCTTTTTGCTTTATCATATTCAGCTATGTACATATTTAATATATATAATTCGCCATTAATAAAATCTGCATGAGCATCTTCTATACTAGATCCTTTGAATCTAAGAGATTTAGTCTCAGGACCTGTTAACATTATCCCAGCCTCTAACCTGTCTTCAATGCTATAATTAAATGAAGCTTTCCTATTAGTCGCTATTATTCTTCTGGGAACAGATGTCATAATAATTTCATATCTTTAGATAATGCGTCAAGTTTTTCTATTATCTTGTTTTTTATATTAATATCAATAATTTCTGCTAATGGCGCCCTAACTTCGCTGCTGCAGAGTTCCATATGAGAAGCAGCAAATTTAATAGGTATTGGATTAGTTTCTACAAATATTGCTCTATAAAGCTCAATAAGCTTTGATTGTAGACTAAGAGCTTCCTTATATTCTCCGTTAATCAAATGATCCTGGAGAGATTTGCATATTCTAGGTGTTATATTAGAAATAACAGACACACATCCTACTCCACCGTGGGAGCTATAAGCAACGCTATTTGAATCTTCTCCTGACAAAAGAGAAAAGCTTTGCGGCACTTTGTTAAATAGGCGCAAAGGTCTTTCAATATCTGTTGCAGAATCCTTTAGACCTCTAATTCGAGCAAATTTAGAAAGTTCTATTATGCTATCATCTGTAAAATCTACTCCTGTTCTAGAAGGAACGGTGTATAGCATGAGTGGAATCGATGTATTTTCGTGAATAGCCTCAAAATATTTAATAAGCCCTCTTTGTGGAGCTTTATTATAAAATGGCATAACGCACATAAGAGCATCAGCACCTTCATCTTGAGCTATTTTAGCAAGTTCTAATGCTTTGGTTGGGGTATTAGAAGATATTCCAGCAACAAACTGAGTTTTTCCACGTAATGTTTTATAGGCAGTATTTAATAACAGCTTATATTCATCTAATGATAATGTTGAAACTTCGCCTGTAGATCCTGCTACAACTATCCCATCAACTTTCGCTTCAACTTGTCTGTTTAAAAGATGTATAAATGAGGGTAGGTCAATTTTATTATCTTTTAAAGGTGTAATTTGCGCTGTATACAGACCTTTGAAAAATTTATTCATTTATTTCTCCAGTAAGTTTATTATATGCTAGTTTCAAACATTCCAGTAATTTAGTTTCTTTAAAATTGATAGTTTTACTATTATAAGAAATAGAATTAATAGGTTTTACTCCGCATGCAGTTCCAGTAATAAAACTAGCTTCATATGCTTCAATTTCTTCAGTTGTAATATCTTTTTCAACAACATTTACATTCAAACTTTCTGCTATAGTTATTATAGTTTGTCTAGTGATCCCATTTAGACAATAGGTTGTTTTAGGCGTATATAAAGTTTCTTCTTTAATAAAAAATATATTAGAGGTAGTGCATTCTGATATATAGCCTTGCATATCTAATAATATAGCGTCATCAAAACCTTGCTCAAGAGCTTCAGTTACGGCAATAGATAACATTCCGTAATTTAGAGAGGATTTACACTGCATAGGGCAAATATTCTCAGTAGGTTTTCTCCATGTGCTAATGTGGATATTATAAGGTTTATCAGATTTTTTTCCTCTTGGATTCCAAGCTGCAATCATTAAGTTTGTTACTTGATTTATTGGCCTAACCATCAGGGTATCTGTTGAGCGCCAAACAAATGGCCTGATATAAGCTTGCTGAAGATTATTTAATTTTAGCAGTTCATTGCTTGCTTCTATTATTTTCTCTGAAGTGTATGGGATTTTTAACCTCATTTTTTTTGCAGAAATAAAAAGCCTATCTGTATGCTCTTTTATTTTAAAAATTTTTCCATTAAAAGCTTTTTCTCCTTCAAAAACACCGCCGCTATAATGTAAGCTATGGGTCAAAACGTGAATTTTAGCTTCTTGCCATTGAATGAAATTTCCATTAAGCCATATGAAACCAGATATGGACTCTAATGGTAAAAAGTTTATACTAGACATAACAATACATTTTAGTTTCGCGGGAGAGTGTGTCGTGACAAATGAACCTAAGGTTTTAATAGTCGATGATGATAACAGAATATTAGAACTTTTAAAGCAGTTTTTTGCTAAACATGGCTTTGAAAGTTTTATTGCTACAGACGCAGACAGCGCATCTGAAGTTATTAATAACAATAGTATTGATCTTTTAGTTCTTGATGTGATGCTGCCTAACATTACTGGTTTTGAATTCGCTAGTAAAGTGAAGCGCCAGGGTAAAAAAATGCCTATTATATTACTTACAGCATTAAGTGATCCTGAGCATAGGGTCCAAGGGTTAGAAAGTGGAGCTGACGACTATTTAACAAAACCATTTGATCCAAGAGAATTGATATTAAGAGCAAAAAATCTTTTAGATTTATATAAAAGTAATATAAATGAAAAGAACTTAATAATTTTCGGAGACGTAAATTATAACCTCACTACAAAAAAACTTATAAAAAACAAGGAAGAAATTTTCTTGTCCTCCACTGAGCAGAAGCTGTTAGAAATTTTTATTGCAAACAAAGGAAGCACACTCTCGCGAGAAGACCTTTCTAAAAAAATGGGTGGCTTAAATGATAGATCTATTGATGTACAAGTAGTGAGATTGCGTCAAAAAATAGAAGAAGATCAGAAGCAGCCTAAATTTCTTTTAACTGTAAGGCATGAAGGATATGCGTTATATATTTAAGAGCTTTGAATTCCTCGTGCCTAAAAGTTTGATAGCACGCTTTACTCTGATCATATGCATCCCAATGATCATATGCCAATTTTTTGCTGTGTATGTTTTTTATGAAAGGCATTGGAGTAATGTGACTTTCCAAACATCTAACATGCTAGGAAATCAAGTGAGCTTAGTAGTGGATGGGTATAATATTGGAGATCAAACTAATATAGTCAAATACTTAAGAATATTTAATTTTGATGCTCAGTTTGTAACAGATAATTATAAAACAAACAAACAAAAGTACATTTCAGAAATTTCTATATTACATAGTATCTTAGCAAAAAGTATACGTGGGTATGAATATACTATTTTAAATGAAGCAAAAACTAAGATAAATATTTTTGTAAAACTTGATGATGGAAGAATAGTCCAACTTGCTTTACCATCAAAACCTTTACTAAATCCTACTTCTGATATTTTTGTGTTTTGGATTATAGGTATTTCCATATTGTTTCTTGTGATTGCTTTACTTTTCGCGAAAAACCAAATTAAATTTATCGAAGAATTGTCCGATGTTGCAAATAATTTTGGTAAAGGTGGCTCATTAGCAAGAAGAGATTTTAAGCCTAAGGGAGCAAATGAAATTAGACAGGCTGGTGTTGCTCTTATAAAAATGCAGGAACGTATTGAAAAACAAGTTCAAAAACGTCTGCAGATGCTTGCTATGATATCTCATGACTTAAGAACGCCTTTAACAAGAATGTTATTGCAATTAGAGCTCACAGATGAAAGTACAGAAAATAGTTTGCTCAAGCAAGATGCAGAAAGCATGAAGCATATGATTGATAGCTATTTAGATTTTGCCAGGGGTGAAGAGGGTGAAAAAGAAAAAGTTATAGAAATATCTAGCTGGATCGCTAATTTTTTTGAACATTCTAAATTTCAAACATGTAAATTGTCTATGCCAGCAAAAAAAGCATTTGTTCTATTGAAACCCCTTTCTTTTAGAAGGGCTCTTACTAACTTGATTTCTAATGCAGAGAAGTATTCCACATATTCAGAATTTAGCTTAAAAATTACGCCTACTGATATTTCGTTTTCTTTAGAAGATAACGGTCCAGGAATCAAGGAAGAAGAAAGAACTTTAGTTTTTAAAGCTTTTTATAGATCAGATAAAGCAAGAAGAATAGATGAATACGGCAGTGTGGGGCTTGGGCTTTCTATTGCGAAAGAAATAATTCTTGGCAATAACGGTGTAATAACTATATTGGATAGCAAAAAATTAGGTGGCGCTAGAATTATAGTTACAATGCCGAGGTACAAAAATGGAAAATAATATTGCAAATTTAAAACATCTTGCATTGATAATGGATGGGAATGATAGATGGTCTAAACTCAATGGAAAAGCAAGAAAGGAAGGCCATGCAGCAGGAGCAGAGAATGCTTTTAGAATTATTAAACTTGTTAGAAAAATGGGGATAAAGCATTTATCTTTATTTGCTTTTTCTTCAGAAAATTGGAATAGGCCGCAAGAAGAGATAAATGATATAATAAACCTGTTCGGACATTACGCCATTACAAAGCTGGAAGAAATAAAAGAAAATGGAATTAATGTGAAATTTGTTGGAGATTTATCAAAGTTTCCTAAAATTTTACAAGATTCTCTTAATAAAGTTTCTAATGTTTCCCAAAATAACACTAATATGTTTTTATATATAGTAATTGGTTATGGTGGGAAGGCTGAAATAGTTAATGCTGCTAGAAAAATTGTTAAAAATAAAATGCCAATGGAGTTAATAACAGAGCAAACATTTGCGCAAGATTTGTATTGCCCAGAAATGCCGGATGTAGATTTTTTAATAAGAACATCAGACAGGAAATGTATAAGTAACTTTTTGCTTTGGCAGTCAGCATATGCTGAGCTATATTTTGCAGAAAAATTATGGCCAGATTTTGGAGAAGAGGATCTTAATATAGCAATCAGAGATTATAATACGAGAAAACGTAATTTCGGTGGGAGAATTAATGAATAGAGAACTTACACTTAGAACATTATCCTCCTTGGCTATTGGTTTTGTCTTTATTTTTGCCATTCACGGCTCATTCTTTTTGTTTTTAACCCTCATGCTGGTGCTTTTAACTATGATGCTTAGAGAGTGGTTTTTTATTACAGGACAAAACATAAAAGATTTATTAATAGGAGTTGCAGCTATTTCTGTAGCGATTTTATCTCTTTTATTCGTCAAAATATTTAGCTCTTATGGAGATATATTAATCTGGTATTTTATAATTATTTGGACCTTTGATGTCATGGCCATGCTGGGTGGGAAATTTATGGGGGGAAGAAAGATTGCTGAAGTAATCAGCCCTCAGAAAACATGGAGTGGAATGCTAGCAGGAGTATATTTTGCATCTATTACTTCTTCTATTTATTTTCATTTGTGCGGAAAATATGAATTGAAATCCTATAAATTAATAGAGATATCAAATATTTTTTCTTGCTTCCTAATTGCACTCTTTGCACATTGCGGAGACTTGTTTGAATCTTACTATAAGAGAAAATATAGAATAAAAGATAGCGGTTCTGTTATTCCTGGCCATGGTGGAGTGCTTGATAGATTTGATAGTATAATTTTTTCTGCCCCTTTACTTCTTATTATTCTATGTTTTAAAGTATGAGTACATTAAGATTATTCTTCGTTACATTTATTTTGTTCGGACTACTTTCCTATTTTTTGTATCATACAATTTATGGAAATCGAGGTCTTATTTCCGAAAGTAAATCAAGAAAACAAGTAGAAGATAAATTAGAAAATTTAGAGGACCTCAGAGCCCAAAGGCTTGAAATAGAGCATAAAGTCAAACTACTTAGATCTGGGTCTTTAGATAAAGATATGCTCGAAGAAGAGGCGCGCAGAGTGCTTGGAGTTGCAAAAGGCGACGAAGAGGTTGTTATAAAAGAGAAAAATAATCAATAATAAGTAGGTTTAAAATGGTATCCACGTTATTTTATAATGATTTGCCAGCAGATTTAGTTCTTGAGGGTGATATAGCAATTGATACAGAGACTATGGGTTTAAACCTACATAGGGATAAATTGTGTGTCCTTCAGATCTCTTGTGGTGATGGTAATGCATATTTAATTAAATTTTCTAATAATGATTATGCTGCTCCAAATTTAAAGAAGCTGCTATTAGATAAATCTAGACAGAAAATTTTCCATTTTGCTAGATTTGACTTAGCTTCCATACAGAGATATCTCGGTATCAAAATGGAAAATATATTTTGTACAAAAATTGCTTCAAAACTAGTTAGAACTTATACTGACTACCATGGTTTAAAAGATTTATGTAGAGAATTATTAAACGTCCAGATTTCAAAACAACAGCAATCGAGTGATTGGGGCGGGGACCATTTAACTCAGGAGCAGATAGACTATGCAGGCTCAGATGTGCTATATCTTCATGCGCTCAGGGACATTTTTATTGAACGATTAAAAAGAGAAAATAGGCTTGAGATAGCAAAAAAATTGTTTGAATTTTTACCTGCACGTTCTGAATTAGATATACTAGGTTGGAACGAAATTGATATTTTTGCGCATTAAATATGAAAGATATAATTAAATTTGGCCTTAGCGCCATAGAAAAAGAAGTTGAAGGACTGAGGTTATTATCTCAAAATTTACCCGATGGATTTAGTGATGCCGCTTTGGCTATCTTTTCAAATAAGGGGAGGTTAGTCGTATCCGGAATTGGGAAGAGTGGTTATATAGGTCAAAAAATATCAGCTACTCTGGCTTCCACCGGAACGAGATCATTTTATATTCATCCTGCAGAGGCAAGCCATGGAGATCTTGGTATGATAGGAGAGGATGATATAGTTATGCTTTTGTCTAACTCTGGTGAAACCAAGGAGTTGTTAGACATTATAGGCTATTGTAAGAGGTTTAGTATACCTATAATTGGTATAACTATGAATGTAGATTCTCTTCTTGCGAAAAATAGTACATACTTACTTAATATTCCAAAAGCTGAAGAGGCTTGTTTGCTAAATGCTCCTACTACTTCTACAACTATGATGATGGCCCTTGGAGATGCTCTTGCAGTAGCTATCCACAGAAAAAAAGGTTTTACTAAGGAAGATTTCCTGGTATTCCACCCCGGGGGCAAAATTGGAGCTAGCATGTTAAAGGTAAAAGATCTAATGCATATAGGTTCTAGTATTCCTGTAGTGAAGAATGATGATTTAATGGATAAAGCAATCTTAGAAATGACTAGTAAGAGTTTCGGTTGCACTATAGTGATAGATGAGACTATGCAAATCTGTGGTATTATCACAGATGGAGATATCAGAAGGCATATGAATGCAAATTTAATTACTAATAAAGTCAAAAGTGTAATGACACAAAACCCAGTAGAAATTAGTTCTGAAATGTTAGCTGCCGAAGCATTGTCTATAATGAGCAAGAAGAAAATCACTTCGTTAGTGGTTGCATCTAATGGCAAATTAGAAGGAATATTACACATACATGATTTGTTAAGAGCTGGTGTAAAGTAAAGTGTCACTTTATAAGCAAAAATTTTTTTTAATAAAAATATTATTAGTACTTGTTTCGCTTGGCATATTATTTATGGTTTTTAATTCTATAATCATAGGTAAAAAAGACACACAAATTCACACTAAAGACAATAAAATTTTAGACCCAGTAAAAGCAAAGGTTAAAACTGGCTCTATTCCTGATTTAGGCAATAGTGAGCTTATGGTAAATAACCTCACATTTAAAAGTAAAACAAAAGATCACAAATCTTACACTATCATTGCCTCAAAAGCACTTAAACTTCATAATGAAACTTATTATATCAATGATATAAAAGCTATAATAGGAGCGGGAGATGAAGCTGTGAATATTTTAGCAAATTCAGGAAAATATGATGATGAGATAAAATTACTCAAGCTACAAGATAAAATAAAAGCTCAATATGATGGATATATTCTAAAGACAGACAACTTAATAATTGATATTATGACACAAGAATATATCTCACCTTCTCCTGTTATAATAGAAGAAGATGATGCTACTATATCTGCAAATAGTTTTAGAACGAGAGAGCAACAGAATATCATAGAGTTTGAAGGGGATGTTAAGACGATTATTAATTTTAGTAATTAGCCTGGTTTTTTCTAGTGAGGCATTTTCCGATTCAATCAGTGCATTTCCATTGGTGGTATATTCCAAAAAAGCTACCTTCGATAAAATACTCGATTTAATTACTTATGAGGGAAAAGTTAAAATTGAATATGAAGATTATTCTATTCTCACTGACAAAATGATTATTTCTACCTATAAATATAACAATCAACGCAAATTAGATAATGTCAGCTTTCCAAATAAGACAACAATAGTAAAAAATGATTTATCAGAGACAATAATGTTAGACTCTGCAACTTATAATGGGCAAACTAAAGAATTAAAAAGTGAAGGAGAAATTTACATTGAAAAAGATAATGAATTATATAGCGCTAAATCTATATTGCTGCAGCTTGGAGTTGCTAAAAGTTGGCAACAGTTATGAATAAATAGAAATATTATGTATAAATACTTGATTATTACTATATCTTTTCTTTTAGCAATTGCTTCTATATGGTTTAGGCCGGAATTTTTAAAAAACATAGAAATTCAGAATCAAAGCTCTAATCCATCTACTAATGAAAGCCAAGACATCTCTGATCGGAATATTCAAGAAAATGAAAGTATTAAACCAGGAGATGAGCTAATTGAAATCAATCATTTGTCTCAAATAGATCTGGCAGAATTTGCAAAGAGTGAGATAGCTTCTGGGGATATCAAGCGAGATCATATAGAATTAGAGAGCTATTTTGATTTATTAAAAGAGTTAGATTTAGCCTGTGAAGCTGTTTATAGCGAAAATTATGTTAAAGCTCAGAATATTTTATTGGCTCTGTTAAATAATAAAGCGTATGTACTTGATGCCTCTCGATTCAAAGAGATCATTAATATAATAGAGAAGCTGAATAATCTAAAGCCAGTAAATATATTTCCAGATACATTTGTGAACTCATCATTTTTAGCAAAAATAATTACTATTAAAAATATAAATTATAATGAAATTTCTAATTTAAAATCAGAATTAAATATGAAAATTCATAATTTAAAATCTTCTTATTATTCTGTGGAATTATTAAAAAAATATATAGAAAATGAGCAAACAAAATAACCACTTAAGTTTTATTACTACTAAAATAATAGCGATTATTTTAGTGTCTATAGCTTTGATTTTTGTATATATAGAGCTCGCTAAATTTAATGTAGCAATTCAAATTAGATTTTCTGAATATGAAATAGATACATATCTAGGCTCTATAGTATTTGCTATATTAGCAGTGATATTTTGTATTTTTTACTTCATCTCTGCTATTTCTTACATAATAAATGGTTTTGAATATTATAAAGACAGATATTATTCTGCTAAGAAAAATTCTGCTATTTCTGAAATAATCGAATCTGCAATTTTACTCGCTATTGGCAGTAAAAAAGAGGCATTAGATAAAATAGATGACGTCGAGACAAAATATTTGCCTGAAGATAAGAAAGATTATTTAGAATTAATGAAGGCACTATCCTCTTCGGAAGTGATTCCTGTAGCTTTATATGGATATTTACAAAAATTTCCTTTTATCAAAAATAAAGTTTTTAAAAAATTAGCCAATGTAGAGTATAAAATCGCAAATTATGATAAAGCATTGGAGTATGCGCGCCAATGCTATGCTTCTGGAGAATCAGATGAAGAAATTTCTCTTATAATGGCAAAAATATATTTTGCAAAAGAAGACTTCAAATCTATGGATGGTGTTGCTTCTTCTATGCTACATAATCAACTAAGTCACCAAACTTTGAATATTTTATCTGATTTATATTTAAATGCTTCAAAGACATATCTTAAAAATATGCAAAATACAGAATCAGAAAATTTTGCTATTAAAGCTTTAGAGCTTAATCCTAAAAATATAGAAGCCGCTGAATTGTTTGCAGAAATTGCGGGAGCGCAAAAAGAATTTAGCCTTGCCAGAGAGGTTCTTCTTAATGCTTTTGAAAAATACCCAAGTTTTCAAATATTTCTTGTATTAAAGAAATATTCTGACATACCAAATTTTGAACTATATAATTTATTAGCTCAAAAATGTGATTATAGTACTAATATAGATCTTTTCCTCGCTATAGCAACAATTCTAGATTTAGAGGAAGCTAAACAGAATATATTATCTGAAATAACATAATGAAAATTTTAGATTATATAAAAGCTAATAACATCGGTCTAGATAAAGCTCAGTTAGATTTAGTTAATCAGCTTGAAGAAATAAAATCTACTATAGAAAAACCACGTATAATTAATTTTTTAAATCATAAAAAATATAGTGGTATATATCTTTATGGTGATGTGGGGCGAGGCAAAACATTCATAGCTAAAGCATTTTATGAATGTATAAGAAATACAAAAAAATGCTTTTATCAATATCCTAATTTTATTAAATTTCTTCACGAGCAATCCCACACTCTTTTTTTGGAGAATATCACAGACCCTATCCCGTTTATTGCTAAAAATTTGGCTAAAGAGCATAAAATAATTGTAATAGATGAGTTAGAGATTAGGGATATTACAGATGCTATGTTGATTCAGAATTTAAGTTTAGCATTAAGTAAATTAAAGGTGTTTTTAGTCTTTACGACCAATTTTAAGCATACTGATTTATATAGAGATGGAATTCAAAGAGACTCTTTTTTAAAATTTATTTCTTTTGTAAATAGCAGTTTTTTTATTGCTCATCTTGAAGCCGAAAAAGATTATAGATTTAGTAAACTTTCTTCAGAACAAGACATAATAATTTATCCAGATTCAGAACCGAATAATAAGAAATTTGGAGATATTAAAAACGCTCTGCTTAGGAACCACATATTAAAACCAGATCATATTTCATTATTTGGAAGAGAGTTGATTTTTGAAAAATGCTATAATGGAGAAATTATTTTTACATCATCCAAAGAGTTATTTCATAAAGCTTTAGCTTATAATGATTATTTGGAAATATGTAAAAAATATAAAGTAGTTATTCTTGATGAAATAGATTACTTAGGTGATTCTTCTGATTTAGCAATTAGATTTGTGAATTTTATAGATAGTGCTTATGCAAATAGAGTTATGCTTATTGCTTTCTTTAAATGCGTGCCGCGAGAATTGCTTGCTCCAAATAATAAATATAGTAAAGAATTTACAAGAGCATTATCTAGACTAAATGAAATGAATAGCACAGAATATATAAATAGCTCTAAATATTACAAAGAATAATATATGAACAAATTCATAACTTTTGAAGGCGGAGAGGGGAGCGGAAAAACCACTCAAAGTAAAAAATTATATCAATATCTGATAGATAATAATTTTTCAGCTATTTGGACGCGCGAAATAGGCGGTACGGAATTAGGAGAGAAAATCAGAGATTTAATAATTAATAATAAAATGCTAACAAAAACTGAATTATTGTTAGTTATAGCAGCTAGAAATGAACATATTGAAAATGTAATAAAGCCAGCATTGGCGGAAGGGAAATACGTTATTTGCGATAGATTTATAGATTCGACGGCAGCATATCAAGCTGAAGATATAGCTGAAATGAAAAATATATTTTATTTAAATCAAACAATAATAGGAGATTTTATGCCATCTCTTACTATATATATGAATTTAGATCCTGAAATTGCTTTGAAACGGGCTATTGCACGGGGAGACACAAATAAATACGAAGATAAACCTATGGAATTCCATAAAAGAATAGCGGCTCATTATAAATTTTTATCGAGTCAGTTTAGCTTTAGGATTCAGGAAATTGATGGTAGCCTTAATGAAAAAGTAATATCTGAGCTAATTATCAATAAATTTCATGAAAGGTTTATAAAATAACTACAAACAAGCTATCTTATATTTTAATTAGATAGCTTGTTTTTTCTATCTAATATGCGTACTTTTATACTATAGTGAATTAAGTTGAGTTAGCGTATAGTATGAGATAGATTTAGAAGAAAGAATGCAAGCATATAGTATAGATCTACGTAAGAAGGTAATAGAATTTATTGAGCAAGGTAAGACGCAAAAATTAGCGACTCAAATATTCAACTT
>CAMCRO010000003.1 GCA_945877265.1 Rickettsia typhi
GCGTTATTTCTTTGTCTCTTATTGCGTAAGTCAGTTCATTCAACATTATGGTTGAGTATTCTGATGGATTTTTAATATGGTATTCTGTTAAGGGTTTAAATATGTCCGGGTATTCAGATATATTCATAATACCTTTTTGAAAAGTATTATCCATAGAGATGCCATTGCTAATAAGATGATTAATAGCAATGGCATTTTTATCTGGATTCTGAGATAGATATTTAAGTAACTCTATACTTGTCAGAGATACTGATGTTAATTTCTCTTCTTGATTGTCTTTACCGAGAGTTTTTGAGGCATAAGCAGAGATATATTCAGGCTCGAATAATTCTTTAGGAAAAGTAAATAAATATTGCTTGTCTTCTTTAAAGCTATGAGAGAGGTTTACTGAAAGAATCGAATCTTCAAGTGAAACGGCCTTCGGAAAGTTTATTTTTGTGCTTTTTCTTGTAATATTTAAATGTTCTTCAATTCTTTTGGATCTCAGCACTTCTACCCTTGGAGCCATTGATGCTTTAACAGGAATTGGCTCCTCCATGAAGTTAATAAATTCGCCGACCGATTTGTTTGCGCTTTCATAGCTTTCCGCTTTAGCTTGCGCTGCAAATACTTTTGGAGACTGTCTTTGTAATGCATTTATTGCATTATATAAATCTAAATCTTCAGGGGTGTAATGTCCGCTATTTGTGTCTATATAATTAATTTTTCCATCTTTAATTTCCAGATAGCCCGCGCAAATAATTGATCCATCACGTGTTATAGAAGAATGATGAAAATCTCCTCTGTAATCTGGTACAACAACGAGCTCTCCTTCTCGCGTTATATTATATAGAAATCGGCCGGAATCTGACTTTTTTCCTTCACTATCTACTAAACAATCCTTCTCAGCATTATATTTTAGGGTGGCAGCTCTTTTTTCTTCTTCTGTCATTCCATAAGTTGAGAACTGAGAAGAATCTCCAGCAACAAATCTAGCAAATTCACCTTCTCCTTCTCTCGAAGCGTCTTCTTGAAGATAATTAAGTCTTACTTGTTTTAGATCTGGAGTAAATTTACCATCCTCTGTTGGAAGTGTAGTCCTTAATTTATCCAAAGCTCTTTTAAACTTAGCGGTAAGTTCCGGGTTTCTTCTACTCATAACAGCTATATATTTTATTTATATTTGATAATAATATGGACTATTTTAACGAATATAAAAATAAATATAATTTCCTCAGCTAGCATTTATTTTGAATAGTGCTGTAATTCTGAATTAATTTTTTCTTCCCTTACCTCACCTGGTTTTAGATCTCCTAAATTATATATATAATATGAAATTCTTATCAATCTGCTGACTTGCATTCCAATATGCTCAAATAATTTACGAATTTCTCTATTTTTTCCTTCATAAATCTTCACCTCAAACCAGTGGTTTTTAGTATTAGATTTAATATGGGTTATCTTACATGGTTTATATAAAATGGAATCAATTTTAGCGCCTTTTTCTAATTCTAAAATATCTTGCTGTTTAAAATTACCAAATGCTTTTACCTTATATATTCTCTCAAAATTATTTGAAGGTAGCTCTAGCTTTCTAGCTATTTCTCCATTGTTTGTTAAAAGCAACAGGCCTTCACTTTCTATATCCAATCTTCCAACGGAAATAATGTGGGATTGATTTTTTATATTTATATTATCAAAAACCGTAGGGCGCCCCTGCGGATCTTTGTGAGTAGTGATGAAACCTCTTGGCTTATAATAAGACCATATCTTAGTGGGTAAGCTTAAAAGCTTTACATTATCTACTTCTATAACATCGCACGGTTCAACAAAGGTTACAATTTCAGTTGTTATTTCTCCGTTAAGCTTTACTCTTCCTGATGCAATCAGCTTTTCAGCGTCTCTTCTCGAGCAATAACCAAGAGTGCTAATGGCTTTAGCTAGTCTTTCTTTTGAATTCTTTGGCTGCATTTATAAAACTGGCAAAAATTTGATTATCTTGTTTAGCTGAGGCCTCAATTTCTGGGTGCCACTCTAGGCCTAAAACAAATGAGTGATGAGTAGATTCAATCGCTTCTATCACACCATCTTCGATGCATTTTGCTGAGATTACTATCCCCTCACCTAGCTTGTTTATTGCTTGCCTGTGGTTTGAGTTAACTGCAAAAGTATCTTCCTTTAGAATTTTAGCTAATAAACTTTCTTTTTTAACTAAAATATTGTGATAGGATTTAGTTCTAACCATTTGTTGTTTATGGTTAATTGCATTAGGTATCTGATGCTCTATATCTTGAAACAAACTCCCGCCTAGTAATACGTTAAGCAGCTGCATGCCGTGGCAAATACCAAGAAGTGGCATATCTTTTTGAAGAGCAGCAACAATAAGTTTTGATTCAAATTTGCATCTTTCAAAGCAAGGATTTGTATTATATTTTATTTCCTCGTTATACATAGAAGGAGGCACGTCTAAGTCTCCTCCTGGTATTAAAAGCCCATCAATCAAATTTAATATTGATACGGTTTCATCTTTATATGCTTCGAAAGGTAAGAATAGAGGTATTCCTCCATTTTTTTCTACAATAGAAGCATATTGCCTTCTTAGCGAATACCACGGAAAATCTGAATATTTATTAATGCTGTTATCTTCCGCATAATCTAAAGTGATGCCTATTATAGGTTTCATGCCTAGTTTACATTAACTTTTTGTGTCTAAATTTTTGATTTTCCATATCAATGCCATGAGTTTTAAGCATATATTCATGATAATCATTATAATTACCTTCGAACCATGAGGCATTTCCATCTTGGTCAAATGCGATTATATGGGTTGCAATTCTATCTAAAAACCATCTGTCGTGAGTTATCACCATCACACATCCAGTAAAATCAAGTATAGCATCTTCTAATGCTCTTAAAGTATCTACGTCTAAGTCGTTAGAGGGTTCGTCTAACAAAATAACATTATTCCCTTCTTTTAGTAACTTGGCTAAGTGCACCCTATTCCTTTCACCTCCAGAAAGCTGACCTACTTTTTTCTGTTGATCGCCCCCTTTGAAGTTAAAAGCTGAGCAATAAGCCCTGCTTTTAATCATTGTGTCCGCAAGGTACATCTCTTCTAAACCGTCCGAGATTTCCTCCCATACAGTTTTATTATCACTAAGATGATCCCTAGATTGATCAACATATCCGAGCTTCACCGAAGGGCCTAATCTTAAAGAGCCGCCATCAGGTTGCTCCTTGCCGCAAATCATTTTAAATAAAGTGGTTTTTCCTGCCCCATTAGGCCCTATAATTCCAACAATCGCTCCTGGAGGGATTTTAAAACTTAAATCACTAAGTAACGTTCTATCCCCAAATTTTTTAGCCAGGTTTTCCGCTTCAATAACCAAATCACCAAGTTTAGGTCCGGATGGAATGATTATTTGTGCAGCAGTTATAACTTTTTCTCTAGTTTTGTTGACTAATTCTTGATAAGCAGTGATACGCGCCTTGCTTTTGGCTTGTCTTGCTTTTGGAGATTGCCTAATCCATTCAAGTTCAGCTCTAAGTTGTTTTCTTCTGTCGCTTTCTTCTTTTTCCTCACCTTCCATTTTCTTCTGCTTTTGATCTAACCAAGCGGAGTAGTTCGAATGCCATGGAACACAAGAACCTCTATCTATCTCTAGTATCCATTCTGTCACTTTATCTAAGAAATATCTATCATGGGTGATAGAAACAACAGTGCCTTTATATTCTTTTAAATAGTTTTCAAGCCAAGAGACAGATTCAGCGTCTAGGTGGTTTGTTGGCTCATCTAAGAGGAGCATATCAGGTTGTTCTAGTAATAATTTACATAGCGCAACTCTTCTTTTTTCTCCTCCGGAAATTTTGCTAACATCTGCATCTTTAGGCGGGCACCTTAGAGCATGCATTGCAATCTCTACTTCTCGCTCTAGATTCCATAAATCTTGAGCATCAATTTTTTCTTGAAGATCTGCTTGCTTGCCAAGCAAATCATTCATTTCATCGTCGCTCATTTCTTCAGCGAATTTAGCGCTAATTTCATTAAACTCATCGAGTAAGGCCTGTTTTTCAGCAAGGCTTTCCATTATATTGCCGAAGACATCTTTATTAGGATTCAGCTGTGGTTCTTGAGGAAGATATCCTATTTTTGTACCTTCTGCTGCCCAGGCTTCGCCGTCAAATTCTTTGTCAACTCCAGCCATGATTTTGAGAAGGGTAGATTTACCAGCTCCATTATGGCCTATAATTCCGATTTTTGCGCCGGGTAAGAAGGATAACCATGTTTCTTTTAATATTTGCTTACCATTAATTGTTTTGGTCAGCCCTTTCATTACATAAACATATTGGTACGACATAATTATCCTTATTTCCCTTTGATTAATTGTTGTTTTATCTTAATTATTCTGCATCAGTAAAAGTTGTGCTTGGCGCTCCTAAAGCAGCAGCAGCTCCTTCTGAGCCCCCACCACCAGCATCACTTTCTGAAGAAGCTGCAGGCGTTGATAATATAGCTTCCATTTGACTCCATAATGATTCTATCCCCTCTACCTCAGAACCAACTAAATGTAATAATTTAGGGCCAACTTCGATATCAGCGGACTCGTTTACTCTTTGTAGTCCCACGTATTTTGTACTATCTTCTATTGAAGGTAAATCAAAGTCTTTTACAACAAATCCTTCAATATGAGGCATATCTCTATTACTCCCTAAAGTTAGAACTTTGCCGTCTCTAGGAAAATCTGCTACGATAAAGGTGTTGCCGGAAGTACCATATGGTGTACCTTCTGAAATTTTATTTCTAAAAAACAATATATCTCCAGGTGTAAGATTTTCTATTTTAAGGGGCGTATATAGCGATGTCATTGCTACTGCAGTAGGAGTATCGCTCCAGGTAGCAATAGCCTCACTTGTATGACCATCAGCACGCATGTTGTAGTAAATTTGATCCCAAGTGGTAAAAGTATAGTGTGAAGGGAGACCGGTAACTTCCTGAACAAAACTTGATCCATCATATGGATGTAGAACTTTAGCTCCAGCCTCAGATTCATAAAGAGATGGCACTCTATTAGCACCAAATGCAAAACCTGAATATACTATTTGCATCTCTCCTTTGTGGCATGCGGTTTCTTCTAGAACCAACCCTGCAGGAGTCGGTGCTGCATATACAAAATTATATCCAATATAGTCACTAGCAGTTTTACCCGTTACAACCTTATGAGCAGCAAGTAAAGAGGCCGAATATATAGTGGATTTAGAAGTTCCCCAGAATGAATCGGGTCTTTCTGAAATATTCGGGAAACAAGGTAAGTTAGAGTAACCTTCAATTTCTTGTCCAGCTACTAATCTCAGAAAAATTTCTGGGGTTAAAAATTTTTGCACTTCCTTGGCAATTTCAAAATTTTTATTAGTTTTTAAGGGGAAGCTCGGTATAACAGTGCTTTTGGTAAAGGTTTCGATAGCTGTATTATTTGCTACCGCAGTCCGAATATCTATGTTTAAATGCTCTTCCAATCTGCCTAGTATTAAAGCCTTAGCTTCTGGATCAAGAGCGGAGAAATTTTCTATTAGTTCAGCGCGTAATTTGTCTTGGTCGTTTTTAATAGCATGCTGAGCCTCGATTGAAACTTTCAGTGCTCTAACTAACGCTGCAGTAACTTTAAATGGCATTATTGACTCCTTATTTTGATAAATTCTGCTATAATTTCTATATGTGGATTCCATATAAATTGATCTATAGCTACTATGTTTTTTATTTCATAATGGCTTTTTAATATGTTGTAATCTCTCTTGAAACTAGCCAAAGAGCATGATACATAAATTATTTTCTCCAGGCAATTCATATTTGTGATATTTTTAACTTGTTCTTCTGCTCCTGTTCTTGGAGGGTTTAATATAATGATATCATAATCTAACAGCTCTTCCATTAATGGATTATGATATAAATCCCTGAATTCAAACTTTGAATTTGGAATGTTTAATGCGATGACAGAACCTAACGCCTTTGCATCATTTTCATAACCAGTTACAGTGTAGCCTGCTTCTGAAATAGGAATTGTAAATGTCCCTCGACCGCAAAATAAGTCTGCTATTTTTTTGTTTGTATCATGCCCTATATATTCTCGAATGGTTTTAGAAAACACTTCATCTGAGTCTTTGGTAGCTTGGAGGAAAGATTCTGAATCAACTTCGACATTTTTACTCCCATATCTCACAAAAGGTGTTTCGGCGGAAATTTTGTAAATCTCTTTTTTGTTATGTAAATAAGAAAGGCTAATAATCTTATATTTATTCACTAAAGCTTGGAACTTTCTTCTATTTTTCTCATCGAAAATTTCTTTGCTTTCTAGTTTGATAGTTAAGCACAACCCATTGTCTGCTTTAAGAATAAATATTTCTCCATGGTCATTTTGCAGAGTAATTGAATCGATAAAATCTTTCAGAACTGGTATAAGCTCAGAAATTGCATTTTCTGAAGCAATACAAGATTCAATATTAACGATGTTATCAGATTTATAACGATAGAATCCTAGAAGAAGTTTTTTATCAGTCTTTTTAAAAACAAGATTAATTCTCCGTCTTTTATTGTTTTGAAGAGATGTGATTGAAACTTCTATTTCAAGAGTTTCTTCCAATATATTTTTTTTATAGCTAGTATAAGCCTCAGGAGAAAGATGTTGCAACAAACATCCACCACAAGCTTCATAATGCGTGCATTTTGGAGGTATTCTATTATGCGAAAGCTTAGATATAGTTTTTAGTCTAAAGCTTTCTTTGCCCCTATAAATATGCCTTTCGAATTCCACTTCTTCGCCTTCCATTACATATGGAAGTAAAACTTTGCCTTTTTCAGTAGAAGCTTCTCCAATCCCGTTTGAATTTAGTTTATCAATTTTGCAGAAAGCAGTTTCTATTAAAGACATATTACTTAATTAAGTCCATAGATAGAAAAAATAAACGTATAATCTTCAGCTACTTCTTTTAAATAATCAAAACGACCAGAAGCGCCAGCATGCCCAGCTGACATATTTGTATTTAATAAAATTTGGTTTGAATCAGTTTTCATATCTCGTAATTTCGCCACCCACTTTGCAGCCTCCCAATAACCTACTCTCGGATCGCTTATGCCAGCTGTTACATATATATGTGGATAATCTTGTTTTGAGACGTTATCATATGGAGAATATGATAAAATATAATCAAAATATTCCTTTTCTTTTGGATTCCCCCACTCCTTGAACTCACCTGGCGTAAGAGGTAGAGATTCATCAAGCATAGTATTCACAACGTCAACAAATGGAACATGAGCGATAGCTGCCTTAAAAAGATTAGGGGAATTATTTATAGAATAGCCAATTAATAAGCCGCCAGCACTACCTCCTGCTATAGTTATTCCGCCTTTATAAGTATATTTATTATCAATTAAATATTCCGCACTGCTTATGAAATCTTCAAAAGTTCTCTTTTTATTCAAAAACTTAGCAGATTCATACCATTAATAACCCAGATCATCCCCTCCTCTGATATGTGCTATTGCAAAAACAAAGCCTCTATTCGCAAGAGTTACAGCTGTATTCCTAAAGCTTGGAGGAATAGAGATACCATAAGATCCATAACCATATAAATACGCTGGATTAGTGCCATCTCCTTTAAAAAGGGATTTTTTATAAAAAATTGAGACTGGAACTTCTACAGTACCAGATTTTACCCATTGTCTTTCGACTTCATATTCGTCTGGGTTAAATCCAGACGGGATTTCTAATTGTTTAAGTAATTCAAGTTTATTAAGAGTAAAACTATATGCGAATACGGAGTCTGGTCTTTTTAGAGAAGAGTAATTTACCCTTATATCATCTTCCTCATAATTAGTGGAATATCCACTAGCAGTATAAGCTTTATCAGGAAAAGTAATATTATTTTCTTGCAAATCTTTTAGGTTTAGGATTTTTATCTCTGGCAAAGCTTTTGTTTTATAATTTAATATCAGATAATTTAATGTTAAATCAAAGCTGCTTAAATATTTGTTCTTTGCATGGGGAATATATTCCTCTAACTCTGTTTCAACAGGAGTTTTGTCGTTCAGCCTTAGAAGTCTAAAATTTGGTCCAGAATCATTAGAATGAATATAAAAATATCCATTTCCATGATCTATGTTATAAAAAACCTTTTCTTTTCTTGTTATAAGTTTCCGCGGAGTATAAGTTTTGTCTTCCACTCCAAAATAATATATCTCATTTGAATCATGCCCGCCTGATTCGATAAAAAAGTATTTTTTGCTCGAAGATTTATGAATAGATAATTGGTTTAGAATATCCTTTTCATGCATTATTAACTTGTCGTTCGCGTACTCTGTATCAAGCTGATGGAAAAAGACTTTATCATGCCTCCATTGTTCATTTATTGGAGTGTAAAAAAATCCTGATTGATCTTCGTGCCAAACAACTTCACCTATCGTTTTAGGAATCGAATCTTTAATTAATAGATTAGTATTTAAATCTTTTATATAGATAATATATTCTTCATTCCCATCAAAATCTACCGAATAAGCTAGTAAATTCTGGCTAGGAGAAATAGAAAATGCGCCTATTTTAGTAAATTTTTGGTTTTCGGCTAATTGGTTTACGTCAAGCAAAATTTCTTCACTGGCAAGTATCGAATCTTTTTTTCTACAATAGATAGGATATTCTTTATCTTCTTCAGTTCTTGAATAATAATAAAAATTTTCTTTTTTTGTGTAAGTTGTCTGATCGGAAAGCTTTATTCGAGATTTTAGTTCATGATAAATCCCTTCTTTTAGATCTTGATTTTTTTGAAAAAAATCATTAGCAAATGCATTTTCTTCTTTCAAATATGAAATTATTTCTTCTTCAGTAACTAAAGGCCAATTTTTGTCTCTTAGCCAATTATATTCATCATTGATTTCAATGTTAAAAAGATTATATTTATGCTCTTTTTTAGAGGCTATTGGTGCTTGCATTATTTTCTCTAAAATTAAATTATTTGCAGATAAAGAGAAAGATAAATACTTTTCTCTTTATTAATGGCGATACTTTATCTGTTTTTTAAGTATTTTAATGGGTCTACTGCGCTTTTACCTTCTCTTACAGCAAAATGCACAATAATTTTCTCTGTGTCACCAGTTTTACCAGCTGCGCCAATTTCAGTTCCTTGAACTACTTCCTGCCCCTTAGAAACTGAAATAGAATCTAAATGAGCATAGGCTGTTTGTATATTATTAGAATGCGAAATTATTATGATATTTCCATATTTGGGATCTTTTGCAATATGTACGACCTTACCATTAGCAGAAGCAACCACCTTCTCCCCTGCCACCGCTTCAAAATTAATCCCTGAATTTTTTATTCCATTAACTATTTCTCCAAATTGTGATAAAATTTTCCCATTAACTGGGTAAATAAATAACTCGTTAGGTGTTAATGTTTCGATAGTTTTTTCTTGATCGCTAACAGACTGAGTCTTTTCTGGATCAGGGGATATTTCAGCTTTTTGCTCAGGCTGAGCTTCAGGTTTTGTTTCTTCTATTTTTTGTAATTCGGATTCTAATTCTCCTGAACCATCCTTTGTCTTGGGCTCTTCTGTCTTACTTACTACTACTTTATTATCCTCTTCATTTTCTTCTTCGCTTGCAAATTTCTTATTATACTTTTGTGAGTTACTGTCTTTTAATACATGTTTTTCTTCATTAGAGTTATCTTGTTTATTTTCTTCGCTGTTTTCTAATTTGATATCGAATTTTTTTGAAGATATAGAATCGCTATCGCTTTTTGCAGAAGAATAAGAAGAAATCCCACTCCTGTAGTCTATAGGAGCGGGCTCTTGAGAACCGCAAGAAGTAAGACTTAACAACAAAACTGCATTAAAAAAACGAATATTTTTCATACTAAATCACTAAACCTTTTAATATTAAAAACTTGTAGAAAATCTAAAATGCCAATGCTGAGTTTTATCATAGGGCTCTTTTTTGATCGGTATAGCATAATCCAATCTGATTGGTGCAAAACGTGTTACCCAGACAATCCCAGCCCCAACGCTCATCCTAGGAGCGGTAGAGTTGTATACGTCTTTTTTAGAATAGTTATTAGGATTTAAAACATCGAAATCCCATAACGCGCCAAAGTCAGAAAAAACTGCGCCTTGAACGTTAAATTCTTTAGGTAAGCCTACTGGAAAGAGGAGTTCAGTAGATATTGTATAATATTTTTGCCCACCTAACGATTCTTTCGTTCTTTTATCTCTTGGTCCTAGCCCTGACGCTTCGAAACCTCGCATACTAAAGTCACCAAGATTAAATCTATCACTAATACCTACTTTTTTACCACCATAACCGTTAATAGCTCCAACTTCTCCAGTTAGTTTAATTGTGTAATCATTATTAGAGAAAGATTTAAACGCTTTAAATTCTGCTTCATGCTTAAGGTATTTAGTATGACCTCCTAACCCTGAATCAGTTTCTGTAAACGATACAATATAACCATTCTTAGGCACCACAACACTATCTGTTTTATCGTAAGTTAAGCTGTTAGAAATAGCGGAAGTTACTTTTTTCCCATATTGTTCTCTAATGAACATAGACGGAGCGTCTTTGTCCCCACCACTCAGCCTATCTCTTTTTATTGTATATGTAATATCATGTCTTAAATCTGTTGCGAATTCGTAACCCATTCTTAAATTAGCGCCTACGGCTTGCAAGTTATAAGGAAGCTCGTCACTACCTTTAGAATCCATATTAAAAAATGTTATCCCTGCTAGTAAGTCTCTATCCATAAAATAAGGATCTATTACACCAGCATGGTAGCTTATTTTCTTTCTGTATTTATCAACACCTGCGGTTAGATATTTTCCTGTACCTATAAGATTTCTTTCTACGAAATTCACTCTTCCCACAGGGCCTTCCATACTGTTATAACCCACCTCAAATTGTATAGAAGAAGTAGATTTTTCCTCGACTTTAATTGATATATCAGCTTTATTTTTAGCGGTCTCTGACATTTCTGTCTCTACCGAAACTGTTTCAAAATAATCTAGATTCCTAATGTTTTGCTCACTTTTATTTACAGCGCTTCTGTTAAATAAATCTCCTTCGCTAACCTTTAATTGTCTGCGAATTGCATTATCGCGAGTCTTAAGATTTCCTTCAATTTTAATTTTATTAATATATGTCTTAGAACCTTTTTGAATTACAAATTTGATATTTACAACTTTGTTATCCCTATCGATTACTTCTTCGGGATATACTAAAGCACCAGTATATCCTTCATTAGAGAGCTTTTCATTTATTTGATCACTAATTTTCTCAATCGATGCAGAGCTATATATTTCTCCTGTTTTAGCTGTTAGAAATTTTTGAAACTCAGCAGCATTAATTTCTTCAATATTACTTTCAATATTTATTTCTCCGAAATTATATTTCTCTCCTTCATCTATAGTATAAGTAAGGGTGAAATGTTCTTTGGTAGGTGAAAGTTCGGCAATTGCAGAAACTACATTAAAATCGGCATAACCTAGAGAGGTATAAAAACGCTTTAAGAGATATTTGTCATATTCCACTCTTTCTGGATCATACGTATCGCTTGTATCCATAAATCTAAACCAAGCTGACTCTTTGGTAAAAACTATAGAGCGCAGCTCACTATCTTTATAATTTATATTACCTACAAAATTAATATATTTAACAGAAGTTTTTGGCCCTTCTATAATATCGAATATGATTTTAGCTCTATTATTTTCTAATTCTTCAACTCTTGCATTTACCATTACAGCGTATCTGCCAGATTTTCTGTAAATTTCTTTTATCTTTTCAACGTCAAATTTAATATCTGCTTTACTGAGCGAAGAACCTTGGTGGCATAAAAGGTCTTTTTGTAAGGTAGTGGTTTTAATTCTAGAGTTACCATTAAAGTGGATTTTAGTTACTAAAGGAGTCTCTTTAACATCAACTATGAGCACACCATTGCTAAATTTAATTGAAATGTCATCAAATAATTGGGTTGCATATAATTTTTTTATTGATTCACCTTGCATTCCAGCTGAAAATTCATCGCCTTTATGTAAAGCAAGGTAATTAACTACAGTGTCCTGCTCTATTCTTTGGTTGCCGGTAACTTGTATATCCCTAATTTTTTCAGCTAAGACATTATTTCCTATAAGCAAGGAAGTAGATAGGATTAATGTTTTGATGTATTTTTTTCTAATAAATCGCATTTTCATATGTTTCAAAATAATAAAGCATTTATATCATTGGAAGTAGAAATTACAAATATAAAAATTATCAAGATAATTCCAAATTTATTCATAAGATTCATTAAATTTGCGGATGGTTTTCTTCTGGCAATAATTTCATAAAAACAATACATAATATGGCCACCATCCAAAACTGGGATTGGCAGCAAATTGATAAAACCTATGTTGATTGATATCATAGCTATAAATGCAACGAAATCTATAAGACCACTTTCTAAATTTTTTCCAGATTCATTCGCAATCGTTAGAGTCCCACGTATTTCGCTTGTTGATCTTGTTCCAGTTATTATTTGCTTTAAAGAAATAAGAGTCATTTTAGAAATAGCCGTAATATCATTTAAAGCATAAGAAATTGCTGAAAATAAATTTAGATCAATATGAACTGGCTCTTTTGACATCACCCCTATTACTCCTACTTTTCCTAATATTTTGCCATTTTGATCTTTGATTTCTCTTTCGCCTGTTTTAAGATTTATGTTTATTATTTCATCGTTTCTTAAGATTTTTAATTTTATCAATGTGTTAGGTATTAAACTTACATGATGATATATTTCATCAAACGATAAAATTTCCTTGTTATCTATAGCAAGAATTTTATCATCCTTCACAATTCCTGCTTCTACTGCTGGAGAATTTTCTAGCACTTTGCCTATCTCTGTTGAGACAATATTTTTGCCAAAGGAGTAATAGAGTAAAGTGATAATAATTCCGGCCAGTAAATAATTAGCTAATGGACCCGCAAATGCAATCAGAGCTCTTTTAATGGGAGATTGAAACGCAAAAGCTTCTTTTTCCAAGCGTAAAGCATGAGAAGTTAGAGTGTGATTGCTATAAATATTTTGATCGCCATACATTTTAACATACCCACCAAGTGGGAAAGCGCAAATTTTCCATATAGTATTATGTGAATCTTTGATTTGAAATAAAGACTTTCCAAAGCCAATAGAAAACTCTAAAACTCTTACTCCGCATAGCCTAGCTGCAATATAATGACCTAATTCATGTATGAAAACTATAATAGCTATAACTAATAAAAATCCAAAAATAGAAGTTAGCACTTTAAACTCTCTATAAAAAATCCTATAATACTATACAAATTTTCAAATTTAATATCCATGACAATTATTAATTCAAAAACAGTAGCAAGAATTGCAGCAGTACAGTTCGCGTATCAAATTAGTTTGGAAGAAGAATCTTCAAAACCAGAAGAAATAATATCAAAGTTATCCAGCTACTATAATGATAAAGAAATTTTGAATGATTTAGATGAAAATGAAATAAAAATTAAGTTTAAACTAAATAGTAAGTTTTTTGTATCTTTAGCTCAAGAAATGCATTCGAATTTACAAAAAATAGATGATTTGATTTCACTCTATTTGTCAGAGGATTGGAACTTTCAAACATTGCATATTACATTAAAAGCTATACTTAGGGCTGGTGTTTGTGAGATATTACTTTTTCCAGAATCACCGACAAAGGTAATAATTAATGAATACACTAATATTGCAGCTGACATGGTAAAAACTCAGGAGATAGGTTTTATAAACTCCATCTTAGACACTATTGCAAGTAAAGTAAGGCGCGATGAGGCTTAAGACTACAAAAGTAAAAACTGCAAAAAATCGATCAACCTCCTCTACTAAGTGGCTTAATAGACAGTTGAATGACCCCTATGTAGTGCTATCCAAAGCAGAAGGGTATAGATCGCGAGCTGCATACAAACTGCTTGAAATAAACAAGAAATATAATCTTATCAAGTCTAATTCTAGTATAATTGATTTAGGCGCGGCCCCAGGTGGATGGTCTCAGGTCGCTGCGAATATTACCAAAAATACAGGTAAAATTATAGCTATAGATTTGCTAGATATGCCTGAAATTAAAGATGTTGTCTTTTTTAAAGGGGATTTTTGTGAACCGGAAAATCAAGATAAAATAATTTTTCTTTTAAATGGAAAAGCGGATTTAGTGATGAGCGATATGGCACCTAATACCACGGGACATAAAGCTACTGACCATCTTAGGATTATGGATTTATGCGAAAGGGTTTTTTATTTTGCAAAATTTGCTCTTAAAACAGGTGGATCTATTATTATCAAAATTTTTCAAGGCGGAGCTGAGGCCCATGTTCTATCTGAGATAAAAAAGAGTTTTATATCAGTTAAACATTACAAGCCAGAAGCAAGTAGAAAAGACTCCTCAGAAATTTATCTTGTTGCAACTGGGTATAAAAATTTAGAAGAATGAAAAAGACAGCTTTAATAAGCATTTTAGGTGCTCCAAATGCAGGTAAGTCGACCTTACTAAACCAAATTATCGGGCAAAAAATTTCTATAGTAACTCCCAAAGTACAAACTACGCGTAGTATTATCAAAGGAATTTATACAAAAGAAGAAATCCAGCTCATCTTTCTTGATACTCCGGGCATATTTAATCCACAGAAAAATTTAGAGAAGGCAATGGTCAGAAGTGCTTGGTCTAGCATTTCTGGAGCTGATATAATATGTATATTAATTGACTTAAATGATAAAAAAACTTTTAAAAATGAATTTGACAAAATTCTCAAACATATCTCAACCTTAAATATCCCCAAAATTATAATTTTTAATAAAGCAGATACTCTTAAAGACAAAGGCAAAAAATTTCGTCAACCATTCAAAGCTGGAGCTTTAGGAAATGAAGAATTGACAGAGCTTAATATTCCTGAACAGCAACTTGAGAAACTTAAGGATATCTTAGCAAAATTTAATGATGAAGATTGCATGTTTATTTCAGCTCGCGATAATATCAATATAGATAATTTGCTAGCGCGCTTAGCTGATTTAGCTCCAAAAGGCGAATGGCTTTATGCTGAGGATGAAATAACTACAGCGCCAATGAGATTTTTAAGCTCCGAAATAACCAGAGAGCATCTTTTTTTAATGCTTTCTGATGAGTTGCCATATAATTTAACAGTAGAAACAGACTTATGGCAGCAAGTAAATGAAAATGAAGTTAAAATATACCAAAATATAATAGTAAATAGAGAAGCGCATAAAAAAATTATTTTAGGTGAAAATGGCAAGAAAATTAAGGAGATTAGTACAAGATCAAGAAAACTAATATCTGAAAATTTAGGGTTCAAAGCCCATCTATTTTTATTTGTAAAAGTTCGTGAAGATTGGGACAATAAATCTATATATTACAATAATATGGGTCTTTCACTTATAAAGTAATGGATTTTTCTCTATAACTGGATTAAGAATTAATAGAATAAGCTTATCATATTCTAACGAGAAAGAAAATGTTGTCAGATATCGAAATCAGCCAGTGCATTGCTACAAAACTATGCCATGACCTTGCAGGTACTATGGGAGCTATCAATAGTGGGATAGATTTTATCTTATCTGATAACCCGGAAATGAGAAATAAAGCTATAGATTTAATCAAATCTAGCTCTGACCAATCCATCAATAGATTGGTTTTTTTTAGACATGCTTATGGAATTGCAAAATATAATGGAGAGGCTGACATCGAAAGCCTAAAAAAAATCATCAAAGATTTTTTAAAGGACTCAAAAGTAACGTTAGACTTTCATGAGAAATATTTTCATATATCTGGGATTTTTATTTCTAATAATCTTAGCAAACTAATTTTATGCGCAATCCAACATGCTTATTTAAATTTAATTCATGGCGGAACTATTTTTGTTAAAATTGAAAAACAACAAGAAAAGAATGTTATTGAAATATCAGCGATAGGTAACTCTCCAAAGGTTGATAAAGAAAAAGATGATATATTAAATGGTATTTCGAATAAATATGAGCTATGTACAAATAATTGCATTTCTTTTTTTGCGGCAAGGCTTAAAGAGATTTTAGGAGTAAAACTAACCACCAATACTCAAGAAAAAGATAAAGTAACTTATAAAATTGAATTTTAGACCTAGGAAAAATTATGACTTTCAGAATCGAGTCTGACTCTTTTGGCCCAATTGAAGTCGAGGATTCAGTATATTGGGGCGCCCAAACTCAAAGATCTTTAATTAACTTTAATATAGGCTCTGAAAAAATGCCTGAGAGCCTTATTAAAGCAGTAGCATTGCAAAAAAAATGCGCTGCTAAAGTAAATAATAAATTAGGTATATTAAACAAAGAAATTTGTGATGGGATAATTGATGCAGCTCATGAGATAATTGAAGGTAAGTTTTCTAAGAATTTTCCTTTAAGCGTTTGGCAGACTGGTTCCGGCACACAAACTAATATGAATGTTAATGAAGTTATTGCAAATATAGTCTCTGAAAGAATGGGAGGCAAAAAAGGTGATAAGCACCCTGTTCATCCAAACGATCATGTTAATATGGGGCAATCTTCTAACGATTCATTTCCAACAGCGATGCATATAGCGACTGTTGAAGAAGTACACAAAAACTTAATCCCCTCCTTAGAAAAATTGGAATCAGAGCTGGAAAAAAAATCTAAAGAATGGGACAAGATTATCAAAATTGGTAGAACTCATTTGCAGGATGCAACTCCTATTACGTTAGGACAAGAATTTTCAGGATACAGCTATCAAATTAAATATGGTTTAAACAGAGTTAAACATGCATTAGATTCATTGTATTATCTAGCTCAAGGCGGAACAGCTGTTGGTACTGGAATTAACACCAAAAAAGATTTTGGAAAATTATTTGCAGAAGAAGTTGCAAAAGAAACAGGACACCCTTATAAAACTGCACCTAATAAGTTTGAGGCTCTTGCTTCTAATGATGCTTTAGTTGAATTTTCTGGAGCACTTAATGTTCTAGCTGTAAGCCTTATGAAAATAGCAAATGATATCAGACTTCTTGCATCAGGTCCGAGATGTGGGATTGGAGAGCTTATTTTACCAGAAAATGAGCCAGGATCCTCTATAATGCCTGGGAAAGTTAATCCTACTCAGTGCGAAGCACTTACTATGGTCTGCGCTAGGGTTATGGGTAATCATGTTACAGTTACAATTGCTGGATCTAATGGACATTTTGAGCTCAATGTTTTTAAGCCAGTAATTATATATTCGGTGTTACAATCAATAACTTTATTGTCTGATAGCTGTAATAGCTTTGTCGATCATTGCGTAAAAGACATGCAAGCTAATGTGGCAAGAATCAATAAAATAAGAGACGAATCCTTAATGTTAGTTACAGCTCTGAACCCTCATATTGGCTATGATAAGGCAGCTTCTATTGCAAAAAAAGCCCATCACGAAAATATAACATTAAAAGAGGCGGCGATAGAACTAGGTATTTTATCTGGCGAAGAATTTGATAAAATAGTAAAGCCGGAAGATATGATAAATCCAAAAGGTTAAAATAATGAATGAAGTATATGTAGTTCTAGCTAAGCGTACGGCAATTGGTTCGTATCTTGGCTCTCTTTCTTCTCTCACCGCAACACAATTAGGAGAAAAACTAATTTCTCATATAATGAAAACTGCTAATCTTCCTGATGATGCAATCGATGAAGTGATTATAGGACAAGTTTTAACAGCTGGACAAGGTCAAAATCCAGCAAGACAAGCATCTATAAAAGCAGGATTAAGCAACAAAACTCCGGCAATGACTATTAATAAAGTGTGTGGATCTGGACTAAAATCTATAGCTTTAGCTTACGATAGTATCGCATTAGGTTACAATAATCTTGTTATTGCTGGCGGCCAAGAATCTATGTCTACAGCTTTTCATGGAGCATTAATTAGGCAAAATGTGAGGATGGGAGATATTAAACTAACAGATCTAATGTCTTTTGATGGTTTAACTGATGCATTTAGTTATAAAGCCATGGGTGTTACAGCAGAAAACGTAGCTGAAAAATATGCAATTACGAGAGAGGAGCAAGATATTTTTGCTTTAGACTCACAGCAAAAAGCTTCCAATGCTATTACTTCGGGTTATTTTAAAGCTGAAATTCTTCCTATTGAACAACAAACTAAAAAAGGCTTAGTGGAATTTGCAGAGGATGAATTTGTAAAACCTCAATCTACTTTGGAAAATTTGGCAAAATTAAGAACAGTTTTTAAAGAAAATGGTACTGTTACAGCAGGTAATGCTTCTGGCATTAATGATGGCGCTGCAATGCTTTTACTTGCATCAGAAGATGCCATTAAAAAATTTAATCTTAAACCGATTGCTAGAATTTTAGGGCATGCTGCAGCTGGAGTTGCACCTGAGATTATGGGTATAGCCCCTGCGAGTGCGGTGGAGAAGCTTCTTCTCAAAACAAAAACTAAATTGGATTCCATAGACTTAATTGAAGCAAATGAAGCTTTTGCATCCCCATCTGTTGCTCTAAATAAATTATTAGGATGGAATACAGATAAAGTAAATATTACCGGAGGAGCAATAGCACTAGGGCACCCCATTGGTGCAAGTGGAGCAAGAATAGCTACTACCTTAATTCACAATATGCTGAGAAAACAAGAAAGAAAAGGGCTTGCTACTCTTTGCATAGGAGGAGGTCTGGGTATCGCTATGAGCTTTGAGCTAATATAATGCAAGCAAATTTATTTTTTCGTTTAATCTCTAAAACTTCTATAGAAAAAACTAAATTGCATGGGCAATATTACACCACATTTGGTGTGCTTGGGACTATATATTATATTATTCCATATTTTATATGGTCGCATAATTCTGACATTGAATATCAAACATTATTCCTTAGGATATTTGCATGCATACTCTGCTTTTATTTAGTAATACTACATCAGACTAAAATTGCCACCGCTTTAAAGCTTCTTGCAAGAGAAGGGAAAAAAAATAATCTATATAGAAGATTCACAAAAATTGAAGTCACGAATTTTCTAACCAACCAAATTCATAGCGGGTACCTACCAATCTATTGGCATGTTACTTTGTGCTACTGCCTTCCGTTAATGTCGACATATAATTTACTTGATAGTTCTCTTCAAACTACATGGATAGTGAATTCGTCTTTATCGATATTAATATTAGTATTACTTGTCGATTGGATAAGCTTTATAGTTATTATGTTTGCCGGCATTGCTGGAGGTTTTTTTTTATTTTTCATAACTAACGGAACTTTTAAAGTTCTATATGAAGCGAATAACTATTTCCTAGTCTTATACGTACATTTTTTTAGTATTATTATAGGTAGCTTCTTTTTATACCAGAAGGAAGTAATGGTTAAGCAAATTAGCCAGGCTAATTCTGAACTCGTAGATCTTAATGCGAATTTAGATGACATAGTAAAAAAGAGAACTGAATTTCTAGACAAAGCACTAAAGTCTAAAACAGAACTTTTAAATAATATTAGCCACGAAATTAGAACTCCCCTTCAGGGAATTCTTGGTCTTTCATCAACTCTTGCAGATTCCTGGAGTAATTACACTAATAAGGAAAGGGAAGAACAAGTGCGCATCATTTCTGAAAGTGGAGTCAGATTAATGTCTTTAGTTTCTAATCTATTAGATATTTCAAAATTCGAGGCTGGAAAGATGTTATTTGATTTTGGGAAACATAATTTAATTAATGTGATTGAAAACGCTATCGTAGAATTGAAGCCACTATGTTACGAGAAAAATATAGAAATATTCTTTATTCATCCAAAAAATATTAAAAAATTTAATATAGAGTTTGATATTTACCGAATTGCGCAGGTAATTAGGAATTTCTTAGCCAATGCAATTAAATACTCTGATTATGATATTTTTATTTCCCTATCCTTTGTAAATAACTTAGGCGAGAAAACAACTCAGGAAAAAGCCTCTTCAGTATTAGTGGAAGTTAAGGATAATGGAGTTGGCGTTCCAGAAAATGAATTGCATATTATTTTCTTTCCATTTTCTCAAAGTTCAAGAACTAATAAAAAAGCTGGTGGAACTGGTCTAGGTCTGGCTTTATGCGCAGAGATAATTCATGCTCATAATGGAAAAATTTGGGCTTTTAACAATACTGAAGCGCCAGGAAGTACTTTTTGTTTTACAATCCCATTAGAACAAAGCCAGGCTGACCCGATACTTATTACCAAGAATACTAAGCAAATAGTCAATTCAGAGAGTGTTAACAGCAACAATAAGAAATATAAGATATTATTTGTAGATGATGAGAAATTTTGCCTTGTATCTGGCAAAGTAATATTAGAAAGTGCAGGATTTGAAGTTGTTACAGCTTCTTGCGGCACAGAAGCTCTAGAAGTGCTACGCAAGGAAAAGTTTGATTTAGTTTTGCTTGATTTGATGATGCCTGATATTTATGGAGGAGAGATCTTACTTGAAATAAAATCTGATAAAAAAATAGCTGATGTACCTATAATCTTGCAAAGTGGAGCTTCCGATCAGTCAGAAATACACAAAATTATTTCTTTAGGGGCTGCTGGCTATATAATTAAACCATATAACAAGGATGAGCTAGTTTCGAAAATCAAAGATGTGTTAGGATGAAATAGTGTCCATCATAATAGCTTCTTTAACCCTCATATTTTTATTTTTAATTAATAAATTAGTACCTAAATTAATTTTCAAAGTTTTTGCTAGAAAAATTGCTATACATAGCGTTGGATATATAACAAAAATAACATATGAAAGATTTAATTTTTTTAATTTAACTTTTTATGGCTTGGAGATTAAAACTCGTGGAAGTTCAATTAGTTCATTGAAAGTCCCATTTATAAAATTTAAAATCCAATATAAAATTCTTTTTCTCATAATATCTGATTCTATTTTAATCAGAGGAAGTGACTATATTAAATTAGCCAAATTTACACCCGCTCCTTCCTTTATAATTAGAATAGATAGAATTTTTAATATCCAGTTGAAGGAAAACGTTACTATAAATCTTTTTAAAGAAGAGCAAATTCAAGTTATTGATCGCCAGATTATAGTGCAATCATTTAAATTCGATAGCTATAGCAGAGATGAGGCAAGAACTGATCTTGATCTAAAATTTTCTTATATAAAAAACAAGATAAATAATTTTATATTCCATTTTAATTGCCTGATTTTCTTAGGAACTAGTAAAAGGACAAAAAGAAATTTTATCAAAGGAATACAAGTGTCAAATTTCAAGCTTGCTGGATATAGATCTAAAATTACTGGTTCAGGAAAGATTGAATATAAATACGAAGATAATCCTATTGGATATTGTGATATATCAATACAAAACCCAAAATATATAATGCCAGATTTTTTGAAGGATCAATCTCATGATGTAAAAACTAGCGTAGACGATTTTATTGGTTATATGCTAAATAAGAAAAATGATAAAAAATCTTCTAATCTAAAACTAAAACTTCTATATCAGAAAGACTCTGTAACAATTAATTCTGAGAATCTCTCTGATATAAGGAAGAACTTAAATACATAAATAAAAAATTTTATATATCTAAATTTTGTACATTTAAAGCATTATCCTGAATAAATTCTCTTCTGGGTTCAACCACGCTACTCATTAAAGTTGAGAATACATCTTCAGCTTCATCAAAGTCTATTATTTTAACTTGTAGTAAAGTTCTACGAGATTTGTCTAAAGTTGTCTCAGCTAGCTGTTCTGAGTTCATTTCTCCGAGACCTTTAAAGCGCTGTACATAAAGGCCTTTTTTCCCGAATTCAGTTACTTTTTCTAATAAGCTACTTGGAAGTAATATTCCATTTTCTATATCCTTGAATATAAGCTTAATTTCTCCATTACTAAAGTAAGGCAGCAATGGCTCTGCCACTTTTGTGAGCTGAGAAAAATCATGAGAAGCAAGCTGCTGTTCTGTTAAGCTAAATGTATGCTTTATTCCTCTTATCATTCTAAAGAAATCTATCTTACCTTCATGTTTTTCCATTTGCCAAGCAGACTTATCAGCATCAGAGCTTAATTTGTTAAGAGTTATAATTGCTGATTTGCACGATTCTTCAATATTTCCTAAATCCAAGCCACCAGTAATTGCAAGACATTCAATTATTGATTTATCATATTTTTTTGCCATTTGACCTAATACAGCGACTAATTTTGCAGTATTTTTTAACAGCTCAATTAATTCTTCGCCTGACACATTTTTTCCTGATATATCAAGTCTACAATCATTACTTGCAGCAGAAATAAGATAATCTTCCAATGCTTTTTCATCTTTTAAGTATAATTCGCTAGAGCCTCGTTTTACCTTATATAGAGGAGGATTTGCTATATAAAGATAACCCTTTTCTATTATTTCTTTCATATGCCTATAGAAGAATGTTAGCAACAAAGTTCTAATATGAGATCCATCTACGTCAGCATCCGTCATTATAATAATTTTATGGTACCTTAGTTTTTCTATATTGAATTCTTCTTTTCCTATCCCAGCTCCAAGAGCGCATATAAGCGTACCTACCTGCTCAGAACTTAACATTTTATCGAATCTTGCTCTCTCAACATTTAAAATTTTTCCTCTTAGTGGCAGAATAGCTTGATATTTTCTGTCCCTACCCTGTTTTGCAGTACCGCCAGCAGAATCTCCTTCCACTATAAATATTTCTGATTTAGATGGATCTCTTTCTTGGCAGTCAGCTAGCTTTCCTGGAAGACTTGAAATTTCTAAAGCTGATTTTCTCCTTGTAAGATCTCTAGCTTTTCTTGCAGCTTCTCTTGCAGCTGCTGATTCTAAAATTTTTAATATAATAAGTTTTGCATCATTAGGATGCTCTTCAAGCCATTTAAGAAAACGTTCATACACTGCTGTTTCAACAACAGTTCTTACTTCCGAGCTAACTAATTTATCTTTCGTTTGAGAAGAAAATTTGGGATCTGGCACTTTGACTGATAAAACGCAGGATAATCCTTCTCTTGCATCATCTCCTGTAAAATTAATTTTACTTTTTTTATTAAGGCCGCTTATTTCTACGTACTGATTTATTGCACGCGTCAAACCAGCTTTATAGCCAATTAAGTGCGTCCCTCCATCTCTTTGTCGAATATTGTTTGTAAAACATAAAATATTTTCATGATAGGAGTCGTTCCATTGCATAGAAATTTCAGTGGATATTCCTACTTTTTCATCAGTAGAAGTTATGCTTATTACAGGGTGAATAGGTACTTTACTTCTATCAATATATTTTACATATGCTTCTACTCCACCATCGTATAAAAACTCTATCTGTTTTGGTTCTTCTGCTCTTTCATCTGTTAAGACAATTCTTACACCAGAATTTAAAAAAGCAAGCTCTCTAAGCCTATGCTCCAAAGTAGCCAAAACAAATTCAATATTGCTAAAGGTAGTTACGGATGGAAAGAAAGTTACTTCTGTTCCACTTTTTCCATGAGACTCTCCTACCACAGCAAGAGGCGCTTGAGCTTCGCCCAGGCAAAAACGCATATAATGTTCTTTGCCATTTCTCCATATTCTGAGGTCTAACCAATCAGATAAAGCATTTACTACTGAAACTCCAACTCCGTGTAAACCTCCTGAAACCTTGTAAGAATTTTGATCGAATTTTCCTCCGGCATGGAGCTGTGTCATAATTACTTCAGCTGCAGAAACCCCCTCTTCTTCGTGTATTTCTGTTGGTATACCACGACCATTGTCTCTTACAGTAACCGAGCCATCTATATTAAGAATAACTTCAACCTTAGTACAAAAGCCAGCTAAAGATTCATCTATAGCATTATCGACTACTTCATAAACCATATGATGAAGACCGCTACCATCGTCTGTATCACCAATATACATTCCGGGTCTTTTCCTTACAGCTTCTAAGCCTCTTAAAACTTTAATTGAATCCGCTCCATATTCTTTAGAAGCGGCATTCATCTCTTCATTACTTATCGACATAAAACTTTTTCTTACTTGTTATTTATGTGCTCGAGTATATAACAAATATATAAGCTACCACAAGAAAAATAAACCGAGGTAAACCATGGAATTATTAGAAGATTTAGTTTTTCATAAAAAGTATAACATTTCAGAACTAATGGACGAATATGATGCATTTTTCTTTGATATTTGGGGGGTGTTGCATGAAGGTGGGGATTTATATCCAGGCATCATAAACATGATGAATAAGCTTTCAAGCCATAATAAAACAGTGCGTTTAATTTCTAATGTGCCAAGACTAAAGACCAATACCTCTCAATATCTTAAAGATAGAGGTATGAACATAGATGAAAACATGATTTTTACTTCAGGAGAGCTTACAAGAACTATACTTACAGAAAGTGAAAAGCATTTATCAAGAAAAATACAAAATATATTCCATATTGGGCAAGATAGAAATGAGGAAATTCTAAGCAATTTAGATATAAGTTCAGTAGACCACCCAAGTAAAGCAGATGCTATTTTAATTACTTCATATAGAGACTTTAACGAAAAACAAGAAGATCTTATAAAAACAATAGAGATAGCTACTGCTTACAATAAATTAGCCATTTGCGCTAATCCTGATACGCAAGTATTGCACCAAGGCAATATTAGATATTGCGCAGGGTATTTTGCTAATATTTTTGAGAAGCTTGGAGGAGAAGTATTATACATAGGAAAACCTGATAAGCTTATATTTGAACATTGTATAAAAACCTTATCTTCTGAAGACCATAGAATATTGATGGTAGGAGATACTTTTGCAACTGATATCAAAGGAGCAAATAATGCTGGCATTGATTCTGCTCTAGTTCTTACTGGAAATAGCAGAGTACTTATAAATAAAACAGGAATTCAGGATGAAATTCTAGCTATCAATAAGATATGCTCTACTCAAAGCTGTTTACCAAAATATTTAATAGAACTGAGCTAAAGCAGAATATATATCTCTATTCACCTAATTTGGTTTATAAAGGCACACTTTGTTTCTTCCAGATTCTTTTGCCTCATATAAAGCTTTGTCTGCTTCTTCAATAAATTTTTCACATGTAATTGAATCATGATAAAGTGACACACCTATCGAAACAGTCTTTTTTAGAGGGGTTGGTGAAGTTGGGATCGCAAAATCATGAGCTTCAACTGCAGCTCTAATTCTTTCAGCTACATCGGTACAAGAATTTTGCGTAACGTCATAAATTGCTGCTACGAATTCTTCTCCTCCATATCTAGCCAAAAGATCAGTGACGCGAAGAGCTTTCTTTATTATCTCAGCAAACGCTTTAATTATCGCATCTCCAGCCTGGTGACCATAAGTATCATTCACATTTTTGAAATGATCGATATCAAACATTAAAAGAGCAACGCCAGTTGCAGCACTTCTAGCTTTACTAATTACATGTTCTATATGCATATCAAAATATCTTCTATTGTAAACACCCGTGAGACCATCTTTAATTGACAAGCTAACGCTCTGGTCTAATCCATCCCTTAAACTATCTTGATATTTTTTTCTTCTAAGCTGGGTTTTGATACGAGCTAATAGCTCATTTTCATCAATTGGATAATGAAAATAGTCATTAACTCCAAGCTCCATACCCTTTATTACCACGCTCATATCTTCTTCTTCTGTCATAAGAACGAAGCTAGTATATCTCAATAATTCTTTAACTCTTAGATTAACTGCAACTCTTAGAGGGTCTTCCTCTGAAAGTTGACAGCTAATAATTACAACATCAGGAATATAAGGCTGATTAGTCTGATCAAGCTCAGATACATCAGTAATACATCTTATATTCGGGGTAAGTTTTAACAAAGATTTTGTAACATTTTTAGACTGAACTATATCGTCATCTATAATCAATATTTGCGTGTCAGTGAAATTATCATCTATTTCTATAATACTCTCGCCTAGGTCTGTATTTGTCTGATTTCTAAGTTTTAGCTCATCCATCATAGACTTCATTCGCGATAGGGATTTGACTCTTGTCATGAGCGCTATATCATTCACAGGTTTAGTTAGAAATTCGTCTGCGCCAGCTTCTAACCCTTTCACTCTATCTTCCACTTCTGAAAGAGCAGTAACCATAACAACAGGAATATGAGTAGTATCAGAATCGGATTTAATTTTTTTACATGTTTGGAAACCATCCATTTCAGGCATCATACCATCTAGCAATATTACATCTATTTTTTCTCTCTGTAATATTTCTATAGCCTGTTTGCCACTTGTTGCTGTAATAACAGTATAATATTCTTTCAATAACTTCGCTTCAAGCAATCTAATGTTAGCTTCCAAGTCATCAACAACTAATATAGTAGCTGTCATTCTACCTCCAAACGTCCTAAATAATGTTTAATAGTGGAAAAGAATTCATCAATTGACAAAGGCTTTTGCATATATTTATCACATCCTGATTGCAATATTTTCACTTCCTCATGTTTCATAGCATAAGCCGAAATTGCAATCAGAGGGATTGATTTTAAAAATCTATCTGCTTTTATTTCCTTTATCAGATCAATTCCAGATATTCCATCTAACTGTATATCCATTAAAATTATATCAGGTTCACTTTTTCTGCAAAAGTCTACTGCTCCGACTCCAGTTCGCGAACTAACAACTTCGCAATTCAAAATAGAAAGCAAATCATGAAATAATTTCATATTTAACTCATTGTCTTCTACTACCAAAACTTTAGCCATGTTTAATAATTTTAATAAATCACTTTTTTATCCTATCAGCAGTGTAATGACATTGCAAAATAATGTTCTACAAAATTGTTATTTTATTTCATCTATACCACCAGGGCCAAATGGGTGGCATCTTAATATTCTTTTGAAACCCAAAAAAACTCCTTTTATTACGCCATATTTTATTATGGCTTCTTTTGTGTATTCTGAGCAAGTAGGCAAAAATCTACATCTCGGACCTAACAAAGGAGAAATACAATTCTGATATAAAAATATCAATCCAAGAAAAATAAATTTAACACTCTCTCGGAATAATTTTATCATATTTTTGTAACTCCACTAATATATCATGCGCCTGTTTTGGAGTAATTTCGTCTAAATTAACTTGATGAAGCTTATCAGATAATTTTAGATATTTTTTTTGATAAATATCTTCCGCCTCCTTAAACTTAAACATATCTTCTTGATAAATGATATTACTCAAACCTTGGATTTTGTCTTTATTGTATCTTTGTTCTAATTCTTTTAGCAAAGATTTAGATCTTTTTATAATATGTTTAGGAATACCAGCTAATTCCGCAACATGAATCCCGTAAGATTTATCTGCGGCTCCTTCTATCACTTTATGAGTAAAATATATTTTGCCACCGTCAGATTCTACGTGAACAGAAAAATTTTTTAAAGCTTTTAAATTTTTTGCAAGGTTAGTTAATTCATGGTAGTGAGTCGCAAAAAACGTTCTACATCCAACTATGTTATGTATGTATTCTAAAATTGCCCATGCTATAGACATTCCATCATACGTTGAAGTACCTCTCCCAACCTCATCAAAAATTACAAGTGATCTTTCACTTGCTTGGGCTAATATTGCAGATGTCTCAATCATCTCTACCATAAATGTAGATTTGCCTCCGCTCAGATCATCTGCACTCCCTACTCTGCTGAATATTCTATCTACTATTCCAAGTTTGCAATATTTAGCTGGAACATAACTTCCGATTTGCGCCATAATTGCTATAACAGCATTTTGTCTAAGGTATGTACTTTTTCCTCCCATATTAGGACCAGTGAGTAAAATAATATGTGAGTCTGAAGTTAATTTCGTATCATTTTCAGTAAATTTTTCTTGATTAAGCTTTAAATAAGTCTCTACGATAGGGTGCCTTCCATCTTCTATGATAAAAACTTTATCTTCAGTAATTTCTGGTCTTGTATAATTATTCTCTAACGCTAAAAATGCAAGTGAAGAAAAAACATCTATCTGACTCAGAGTTTCTATTACTCTCTTGATTTCTTTGCGCTTTTTTTCTATTTCTATACATAAATTTTCAAATATTTCTCTCTCAAGAGAAACTGCTAAAGAATTAGCATTTACAATTTCAAGCTGTAATTCTTGCAACTCAATTGTAGTATATCTATTAGCTGTTGAAGTGGATTGTTTAAAAATAAAGATGGGATTATTCATTTTCTCAGCATTTTTAGCAGACACTTCTACATAAAGGCCTAATATATTGTTGCTAGAAATTCTAAGGGAATCTAAAGATGTAAGTTGTTGATATTTATTTTTTAGTTTCTCAATGAAAATTTTATTATTGTCTTTTAGATTAGTTATTTCTAATAACTTTCCATGAAATTGAGGATTTATATAACCACCATCTGTAAGACTATTAGAAGGATCATCTAAGATCGCTTCGCTAATTAGATCTAATATCGAATTATCAAATGCAAGCCCAGCATGTATTGCTTTTATAAATTTTTCTAAATCAATTAATCCATGCTCATTATATAGCTTTTCTTTAATCAAATAAGCCCTAGATAAACTATCTTTAACAACAAGCATATCATATGGCAAACATCTTCTCATAAGTATTTTATTAAAAGACCTTTCGAAATCGCTACTATTTAGCAATATTTCGCGGATTTCTTTGAGCATTTTTGGATTTTGTACAAAAAAATCTACATATTCCTGTCTTTGCGAAATTAAATCTTTTGAAATTAATGGAGAAAGCAAAATATTATATAAAGCTCTACTTCCAGAACTAGTAAGAGTTTTGTCAATTACTGAAAGCAAGCTTTTATTTTTTTTACCTTGCGAGGATTCTATAAGCTCCAAAGCGCGAATAGTTGTGTGATCTATCCGCATAGACATATCAGTGGATTCAAAAATAGGATATTCTAATTTTGGCTGGTTTGTTTTATAAGTCGAAACGATATATTGCAATATAGAACCAATTGTAGCAATTTGTGAATCGTTTAAATCACCTAAAGCTAGATAACTATTAATCTTATAATAGTCTTCAATAGAATGAATACATTTTTTCCTTTCAAAAATTTGCTCAACTTGAAAAATTAATTTTAAATCGTAGTTGATTAAAGATTTTTTAAAAATTTCCTTTTCGTAGTCTTGTTGTGAAATAATTATTTCTTTAGGGTCAATTTTTGCTAATACAGAAGCAATTTCATGTTCTTTTATATCTAATAGTTTTATAAAACCGGTTGTGATATCTGCATAGCAAACACTCAAGAAGTTCTTAGAAGATTTTATAGACGCTAGATAATTAGGTTTTCTTGAATCAAGGGCGATATCTTCTATTACTGTTCCTGGAGTAATTATTCTTGTTACTTCTCTTTTGACAACAGCTTTATGACCATCTCTTTGTTTTGCGACCTCAGGAGTTTCCATTTGATCGGCTATAGCAATTTTTACTCCTGATTCTAGGAGCTTGTAAATATAATTTTCAGAGGCATGGTGTGGCACTCCGCACATAGGAATTTCTTCGTTATCTGTCTTTCCTCTTTTTGCAAGAGCTATGCCTAAAATTTTAGAGGCAATAATTGCGTCTTCAAAAAACAATTCAAAAAAATCTCCCATCCTAAATAAAAGAAAACAATCTTGATGCGTGAATTTAATATCAAGATACTGCTTCATCATTGGAGTGGCAGCAGCAAAATTATATTTGCGCTCAAAATCTAAGCGCGCTAATTTATTTTGTATTATCATAACCATTATTATTTATAAGATGGGCGCTTTCCACTTCAAATAAAATAAATTCATCACCTAAATCTTCAAATATAAATTCCCCTTTATTACTTCTTAAATATTTACCTGGTAAAATTATAGTTCTCGAACCTAAAACAGGCATTGAATCAAGTATATATGAAAGAACTACAGGATAAGAATAATCTCCCAGGCGAAATTTTATAAAGCCTTTTTTAAGAGAAACGCCGTTAACCTTAGAAATTTTATATTTAAATTCAGCTAGGTCGTCACATTCAATAGGTTTTGCTGTAGTAACATATTCATCAAAAATTTTTATTTTTGAAAAATCTATGTCGTTTATTGTTAAATGTTCTAAAACAGTGAGATTAATTCTTTGATGCTTTTTATTAAAAACATCTTTCTCGCCCACCTCCTCAGTTAAATAGTTACAGGAAATAATAGAATTTAAGTGGGCTCCGTTAGCCAGGAGGTTTAACTCTTTTGTGGTGTGTTTTCCAACAACATACTCTATTGTTTTGGTTTCTACGGGTTTTTTTTCCAGATTTTCAATTATATATAGTGCTTTTATTTTTTGACCACAAATAGATTTTTTACCATTTGTGTTTAAAATTGTTTGAAATTCGTATTTGCGAGTATTTCCATTAAAACCTGATGTAATAAAACTTAATGAATTAGACCTAAGATCTATATCTCTTGGAGTAAGAATATTTTTGGCTATTTCTGTCCCTCCTGGAGATTTAATAAAGCTTGTTATAGCATTTGTAATAATCCTCTCGGCGGCATTTTGAGGTTTATATGTATAATTAGCTTCTTCATTTTCTTTTTTAGAAGCTTCCTCATTCGGTTGTTGAGTTTCTTCTTTTATCTTCTCTTTGTTTTCCTTGGAAAAAGTTTCTGAAAATATTTTTTGTTTTGTACTAAATACGGTATACAAAATTAATAATAAAATTATAATCGTTAAACTATTACGCATATAAAAAGCCTGACTTAAAAAAATAAATTTATATCCAATTTCTTAGATCCGCAATAAATAAAATGATTAAAAAGATAGAAGAGCATTTCGAAACAATAATTATTGGCGGAGGTGGCGCTGGTCTCACAGCTGCTATAGAGTTAGCTAAAAGAAAACATAAAGTTGCAATTATAAGCAAAGTACCTCCGATTTTTAGCCATACAACAGCTGCTCAGGGAGGAATCAACGCAAATTTCGGCAATGTAGAAGCTGATGATTGGCGCTGGCACATGTATGACACAGTGAAAAGCTCTGATTGGCTCGGCGACCAAGATTCTATAGAAATTATGTGCAAAAATGCAAATGATGCAGTTCTCTTTTTGCAAAAAATAGGGGTCGAATTTGATCTGGATTCGAATGGGAAGATATATCAAAAAAAATATGGCGGACAAACCCTTAATTATGGAAAAGGTAAGCTTGCTTATAGAGCCTGCTCAGTATCTGACAGAACAGGAAGAGAAATGATGTCAAATCTAATCCGCGAAGCTCTTAAACATGGAGTTATATTTATAAATTTTAATTTCATTATAGATTTAATTATTGATGAAGAAATTTGTAGCGGAGTGATTTCTTATGATATATCAACTGGAGAATTTCAGTCTTTTAGGGCAAATAATGTCATAATAGCAACAGGTGGATATAGTCAAATATATAAAGAAACAACAGCTTCAAGCACTTGCACTGGTGATGGAATATCATTAGTGGCTAATAAAGGAATAGCTTTAAAAGACATGGAATTTGTGCAATTTCATCCTACAGCCTTGTACAACAAAGGAATATTAATATCAGAAACAGCAAGATCACTCGGAGGGAAATTATTAAACAAACATCTTGAGGCATTCATGCATAAATATGCTCCGCAATATGGAGATTTAGCTACCAGAGATATAGTAGCAAGAGCAATGGCTACCGAAATTAACGTAGAAAATGGCTGTGGTGATAAAAGAGATCATTTATACTTAGATTTAAGAAATATTCCTAAAGAAATTCTAGATTCGAAAGTAACTAATGTAAGACATGTTTGTAATAGTTTTTTGAAAATCGAGCCACAATTTGAGCCAATTCCAGTATCACCTGCTGCGCATTATACAATGGGAGGAATCCCTACAAACGAATTTTGTGAAGTTATTAATATCACCAAAAATACTCAAATAACTTTTAAAGGTTTATATGCTATAGGCGAAGCTGCTTGTCATTCAGCACATGGGGCTAATAGACTTGGTTGCAACTCCTTGCTAGATATTGTCGTTTTCGGCATTGAAGTCTCTAAGCATATTTTAAATAAAACAAAACTCCACCATACTAGATCAGATAAATATAGTTTTACAAACCCTATTCCAGAAGGAGACTCTACTATTTCTATTAAAAACATAACCAATCAAATCAAAGATATTAGCCAATTTTATCTAGGTATGTATAGAACTGCAGATTCTCTCAATTTAGCTTACTCAAAGCTAAAAGAATGTGGCTCTGCTATTAATAAAATTAAAATAAATAATACTGGCCTCGCATGGAATAATGATGTCATAAGTTATTTTGAACTAAAAAGTCTTTACACATGCGCAATACACACTTGTTATGCTGCTTTAATGAGAAAAGAAAGTAGAGGCTCGCATTATAGAGAAGATTTTCCAGAAAGAGATGATTCAACTTACTGCAAGCATTCTTTCACAAAGATAGATTCTAATGGTGAAAATATAAAATATATAGAAACTAGAAAAAACACAAAAGATGTGGAGTTTTTTCCACTCGAAATAAGAAATTATTGATATAGTATAGTTGAAACTTTACTTATATGTTAAATTCTGAGTAGAGTTAGTGTGTAAACATAAAACAGTGCTAAATTGAATAAATTCTTAATATTGCTTCCAACATTGATATTTTCATTTAGCAGCTATAGTTCTAATAATGAAATGATTAGTGTTGAGACTTCTACTGACATGACAAAGTCATTAAAAAAGTCCTATAAAACTTTTATAGAAAGAACGATTAACAATAGAACTAAAAATGCCTCAGCAATACAGTCCTATATATTAACAAAAAAGGCTGAAGGAAAAAAAATCGACCTGATTTCAGTTTTCGGAAAAGATTTTAGCAACTCAGATTTTAGCAGTTTTTATTTTGCAGGTATAGAGTTAAGGAATTTAAATTTATCAAAATCAAAATTTGACTATTCCAATCTAGAAGAAATAGATTTTTCTTCTAGTAATTTATCATCTTCTTCACTTAAGGCTGCAGATATTTCTTTAGGAATATTAAATAAAACAAATTTTAAAAATGCTAATTTAGAATTAGCTGAATTATCAGGAGCTATGTTAATTGAAGCAAATTTAGTAAATGCTGATTTAAGGGGAGCTAATTTACAGGGAGCAAACCTCTCCCACGCTAACCTACAAGGAGCTAATTTACAGGGAGCAAACCTCTCCCACGCAATTTTATCCTATGCGAATTTTGAAAATGCGAATTTATTAAGTGCTAACCTTTCTCAATCAACTAACTATAACACAAGTTATAAAAATGCTATATTAGATAAGGCAAATTTTTATAAAGCCAGATTAATCAACTCAAGCTTATCCGGTTCTTCTTTAAAACATACAAATTTTAGACGAGCTGATCTGAGGCTAACTTCCTTTAAAAATACTGAATTAGAAGACATTTCTTTTAAACGTTCTAGAGTTCTAGGGATACCTCAAAATTTCGCTGGTGAGAATTTTACGAAGGAAGATAATAATGACTAACTTTAAATCTAATATTTATTTTGTAATGATTGCTTTTTTATTAAGCTCCTATAGCGGCGCTAATAAACTAAATAGCTGTAAGGTGACGCCTGAGCATCATAGTAATTATGAACCTCAGATATTTCCAAACTCCAATAATCTCTTACGAACCCCTGGAGAAATGCCGTTATATTGTGGAGAAAAACTTTTAATAAGAGGTAAGTTAGTAGATAAAAATTGCGTACCTATTTCTGATGCTAAAATTTATATCTGGCAAGTTGCATGCGATGGTAAATACCCTTATACCCCCCTAAGAAATGTGCATAAAAAAGAAGACATTAATTTAAAATCTTCAGCAACTTTTACTGGCGCTGGCACCACTATAACGGATAACAAAGGTGAGTTCTATTTTATTACTACATATCCTGCAAGTTTTCGTGGAATGAAGCCTCATATAGATTTTAAAATAACACATAGATATTTCAATCAATTTGCAACTAGATTCTACACAACCAAAATTGACAGCGAGATACCACCTGTAAATTTTACAACCCCGTTTTATAATATTGATGGTACACTTACTAACGAAGTATTAATTGTGTTACCAGAAAAACATCCAACTAGAGAATTTTAAGGAGACATTATGAGCAAAAATTTAGAGCATATTAGAGAAGCGTTTAGCAACATAGACTATGAGCTTACCCCAGGGACAGTAAAGCCAACAGTTATAGATCAAATCATGAAAATGGGGGCTAAGACACAGGCTCAGACAATTCAAGCAATAGATCCAATTGATTATGAAGATAATGTTGTTAAGTTTACGAGAGACAATTTAGGCCTTACCAGCACCTTTTCAGACGACGAATTAAATAAGTTAAATCACAAAGCAGAATATCTAAAACTCGAATTTGAAGGTTTTGCTAGCGATGAAGCAACAACAAGAAGAAATTTTATTTTAGCGATCAAAGAACTTTCTTCTAGTGATAAACCTGAGGAACAATATATTGCCGCAATAGCACTTGCAAAAATCGCTAAAGTCGCAGAAGCTAGTATAAAACCAGGTGTAAAAGACTTTGCTAAAGAATTAAGAAAACACCATAAAGAAGAGATAAAATATTATAATATTGACAAGTTACAAACTGCTGTCGGAACTCTAACTAACAGCCGCAAGGCTCTGGATATAACGCATAATTATTTTGCTCCGGGCGATAGGCTTTCTGAAAAAGACGCAAAAAAATATGAAGCACAGTCTGATCTTTTAGCATATAAATTTCTTCAATATTCTAAAAATCCTCAGTCAGCAAATACAGATTTTATAAAAACCATAAAATCTCTCACTGAAAGCGAATCCAAAGAGGATCTTTACTTGGCAGCAATAACTCTAGATAAAATAGAAATGATTTCCAGGCGCCATAAAAACAAAGAAGTAAGAGAATGTTATAGCGATTTAATGGCTAATCATAGAAAAATGGAAGTTAAGGGATATGAAAAATTAGAAGAACAAGGCTTCGCAACTCATGATTTTTTTAGGAATCATGAGTATGGGGCTAAAAAATATTCTCCCGCAGTTACAAATGAAATAACCATGGATTATCAAAGTAGATATGAAAACTATCCACTAAAGACAAAATTAGAAAGATTAGAATATTATAAAAGAGATTTGAAAGCAGCAGCAACAGAGTTGGATGTTGAAAATTCATACCCAAACAAATTTATTTATCATGCGAGATGCGAATCCATGGATACACTAATCTCTTTAGAGATTAATACAGCAAGAGTAGCTAAAGAAGGTTTAACACCACAACTGCAAGCTGGTATTAAAAAAGATGTAACTACAATATTGGCAAAACATACATCTCCAGAAGATCAGGCTTTACTCAAAAAGCACATGGATTATTTAATTGAAAAGGAAATGAAAGCAGCTGGCGTGAGCACTGCTAAAAAAACAAAAGTCGAAAGCGTGAAAGACTTCTTTAATGGAATTGTTAACTTAAGAGGAAGGTATAAAGCCTCATCAATACTTAAGAAGCAAGGATTAAAAATTTCTTCTTTCGTTGAAAAAGAAAAACTAAAACAAGCAACTGAAACAGAAGTTGGTGCGAGTAAGTGAAACTCTCACAACAATCTAGTTATTAAGAAAGGTTGGCTTGATGTATATCCGAAGAGAGATCTAGAGAGAATGCAGGAATTTTAATATTTATAATTTCATTATTTTTTTCTATTTTTTTGCAAGAATACTCGCCATACATCAAGCCTGATTTGGTATACAAAATTGCCTGACTAGTATATTCAAATCTACCATTTTTTGCTTTGATTATCGGCTGTTGCCCAACGACACCTTCTCCTTCTATTGAAGAATGGCTTCCATCCTCTTCAATTATGTGCCATTTTCTGTTTATAAGTTTTATTACATCTTCTGATTTGTTGAATATTTTTACAGTATACATATACACATATTTATGCAAAAAAGGATCTGAAAACTCTTTTGCATAAAATGGTCTAACCTGAACTTCTATATCATAACTAACAGCACTATATTGATATGGATTTTTAGACATTTCTAGTTATCGCATACATAAAAAAATCATAATGCTTGCCTTTAAGCTTCTCATACTTAGATAATTCTCCTTCTTTTTTAAACCCCAAACTTTCTAAAACTTTTATGGATCTGGGATTATGCTGCCCTACTGTAGCTTGAATTCGAACTAAGCCCATTTCCTTAAAGGCATGTTCAAGCATGTTAAATAAAGCGTTTGTCATAATGCCATTGCCCCAATAATTTTTATCTAGGTCGTAGCTTATTTCGCCCCTTAAATGCTGCACGCTGATATTATTATATCCAGCTGTTCCAATAATTTCGTCTTTTCCATTAGCTATCGTCCAATAATAACTTCTTCTCAAAGAAAACAAGCTACTCCAATATGCTAATTCTCTATATGCTGCTTCAACGCTGGTTGGAACGCTATCTGCACCTATAAAATCACTAACTTCATCCTGGTTAATATATTTATAAAATAATTCCGCATCTTTGGTAGGATTAATTTCTCGCATACTATAGGAGCCAAATTTAAAGATTGGAAAGTTACTAAACATGATTTTTTACCTATATAGTGTAGGATCCGCAATATTATTTTTCTCGAATGCATCTTTTCTTAATAAGCATGGATGGCATGTTCCACACGATAAGCCTTCCGGTGTTGCATCATAACAAGAGATTGTATTAGAATAATCTACTCCTAATTTTATGCCAATTTTTATAATCTCCGCTTTATCCATATTTATTATCGGTGTATGGATTTTTACACGCTCTTCTTTCGTGGTATATTTTACTCCTAAATTTGCCATTTCTTCAAAAGCCTTGATAAATTCCGGTCTGCAATCAGGATAATTTGAATAATCTTGGGCATGAACTCCTATAAATATATCATAAGCATTTAGAGTTTCTGCGTAGCCAAGGGCCAGGCTTAAAAATATTGTATTTCTTGCCGGCACATAAGTTACTGGAATAACTTCTCCTAGCTCATCTTTATCTTTATATTTAGGAATTTCAATAGAAGAGTCTGTAAGTGCAGAACCACAAAATGCTCTTGCATCGAGATTTATAATCTTGTGATTTTTAATCTTGAAAAGCTTTGCACTTTCAATGGCTTTTTTTATTTCTACATCATGTTTTTGGCCATAAGTAAATGAAATAGGATACACCTCATACCCTTGATCGATAGCCATAGCAAGCACTGTAGTAGAATCAATTCCACCGCTAATTAAAATTACAGCTTTCTTCATTCTATCTCCAAGATTTTATGTAGTTGTATAGAAAATATATATCCTGTTTTAAAAGCTAGTTCCATAGCTAATTTCTTATTAGCTAAATTTTTTGCCTCATCTACTTCATCCATCGGCTGAAGATATATTCTCTTATTTCCAAAATTCCAATCAGGAATGCTTGAATATTCTTTCAAATGGTCTGAAAGAATAAATTTATAACCAACAATAAATTTTTCTAAGTCAGGGCGAATTTTATGATATTTTCCATTCGATATTTTAGGAGAACATATAACTTCCACTTTTTCTGGGATATCTTGAAATAATGTACCGTTAGATTCAATTTGAATTTTATATCCTTTACCTAATAAAGATTCGCATAACTTTTTTATTGGCTGCCTAAATGGTTCGCCACCAGTAATAACAACTAATTTAGTTTTTGTATCTTTTGCTAGATTATCTACAGTCTCCAGAATATTTTGTAATGATAATTCCAGAAAAGATTCAAATTCAGTATCACAAAATGAGCATGCTAAGTTACATCCGCCTAATCTAATAAACACTGAAGGAAAGCCTGTATATGGCCCCTCTCCTTGAAACGTTAAAAAAATACTTTGAACTTTTAAATTTTCTCCATCACCTTTTTCAATAAGTCTAATAGGGTTTTTTCCAAACATTTTTTACCTTAGTTTTAGAGAAGATAATCCTATTAATGCACAAATTAGCGATAAAATCCAAAATCTTATTACAACTTTAGATTCCATCCATCCGGATTTCTCAAAGTGGTGATGGATAGGAGCCATTTTGAAAAATCTTTTTCCGCCTGTAGCCTTAAAATAATATACTTGTATTATAACAGATAAAGTCTCGACCACAAAGACGCCACCGATAATTGATAAAATAATTTCTTGCTTAGTCATTACGCTAACAGCGCCTAAAACACCTCCTAATGGAAGGCTCGCAGTATCTCCCATAAAAACTTCTGCTGGCTGCGCGTTAAACCATAGAAAACCCATACCAGCTCCAATCAAAGCGGCACAGAATATCGTTATCTCTGCAACATGAGGTACAAATATTACTTGCAGATAATTTGCATAAATTATATTCCCCACTAAATAAGAAATTAATCCAAAACAAGCAGAGCAAATGGAGATCGGCACTATCGCCAGACCATCAAGACCATCAGTAAGATTCACCGCATTTGATGAACCAATAATTACAAAAGCTGTAAAAGGAACATAAAAATACCCTAAATCTAGCAAAAAATTCTTCATAAAAGGAAGAGACAAAGAAGTTGCATGCTCTGGAGATGCTGTATTTGAAATTACAAAGCATACTGGTATCGAAATAGCAAGCTGGCAAATTAATTTAACTTTAGCGCTTACACCATGATGATTTTTTTTTACTACTTTAGCATAATCATCAGCAAAACCCAACGCACCCAAACTTACCAAAACAAATAATAGTAATACTATGTATGTATTGCTTATATCGGCAAATAAAAAGGTTGATATAAAAACTGCAGATAATATTAAAATACCTCCCATAGTAGGAGTTCCTGCTTTGGATTTATGGCTTTCAGGCCCAAGTTCTCTAATAGGCTGACCAGTTTTTTGCATGGATTTTAAATATGCAATGAATTTAGGGCCCAACAGAATTGAAAAAATAAAGCTAAATAATATCACAAGAATTGACCTAAATGTGATATAGTGAAATAAGTTAGCTATATGATACTGATTTATATAAGGTTTTAATAAGAGATATATCATTTATTTATTCAAAAGAATTTATAAAATTAGATTTATTTTTAAAAAAATTTAAAATCCGGCCTATTCCTGTGCTATTGGAACCTTTTACTAATATTGTAGAATTTGTTGGCTTAATTAGTTCGAAAATTTCCTCAAATGTATCCAAATTAACTTCATCAAAATATAGATTATTTACTATATTACCTTTGGCCACATTATGTAAATTTTTCATCAAACCACCCACAGTAATAAGAGTAGTAACTCCTGATTTTATTACAGATTCTATCAACTCAGCATGCAATTTCGCTGCGTTTGGTCCTAATTCCTTCATTTCAGCTAGTATCGCAATTTTCTCACCATCTTTTTCAGAGAGAGCTTCTAAGGCAGCTTTCATTGAAAGAGGATTTGCGTTATATGCATCATCAATAATTGTTGCAAATGTATTTTGAGATAAATTAATTTTGTGTATCACTCCACGTCCATGGAATGGCTTAATATTTTCTATAGAATATACAGCTTTTTCTACATCAAGGCCCAAAGCTAGAGATGTCAATAGCGAAGCAGATAAATTTACATATTGGTGTTTTCCTAGCAAATAACTTTTTGTAATATATTCTTTTCCAAGTATCTGATATTTTAATTTAGAGTATTCTCCATAATTTTCGTATTCCACTAGACGACAATCTGTTTTTTCGTTCTCGCCGAAGCTGTATATATCCTTTATGCCTAGATTATTTAGAATTTCAGCCTGCAAATTATAAAACTCGCAATCTTTATTAATTATTGCGACGCCCTCCTTATCTAAACCTTCAAAAATCTCGCACTTAGCCCTGCAAATATCTGCCACAGAATCAAAAAATTCAAGATGGGCTGGCCCGATCTTAGTAATAATTGCTATATGAGGTTTGACGATTTTTGTTAGCTCTCGGATTTCACCTGCATGATTCATACCCATTTCATTCACTGAATAAACAGCATCATTGCTTAAAGATGCAAGTGTTAAAGGCACACCTATGTGGTTATTAAAATTCCCCTTACTTGAAAAAGTTGCAGCAAATTCAGAAAGCATTGAAACAGTGGATTCTTTGGTAGAAGTTTTTCCAACACTGCCTGTAATGCCTATAAATTTTGCCTTAGAATTTTTTCTTTTATATTCGGCTAATTTTTTTAAGGCAGCAAACGGATCTTTTACATTCACGACCTTAGGATTTCTTCGAGCTTTTTCGTTTGCAATTGCTAAAACGGCTCCTTTTTTTAATGCATCCTCAATAAATTGATTTGCGTCTCTTTGCCCTCCAGGTAAAGCAACAAAAATATCACCAGGGATAATATCGCGAGAATTAAATTCAACTCTATTGGCCACGAAAGATTGTGGTATATCTATATTTAGAGCAACCCCCAATTCTTGAGAAGTCCATGCAATATTTTTCATGCAACTAAATACCCTTTCTTTCTACTATTTTCTTTTTTATTTCAGCTATAGATTTTGCAGGGTTCAACCCCTTAGGACATGTTTTAGTACAATTCATAATTGTATGACATCTGTATAACTTAAATGGATCCTCAAGGTTATCTAACCTCTCTCCGGAATTTTCATCTCTTGAATCTTGAATCCATCTATTTGCTTGTAATAAAGCTGCAGGACCTAAATATTTATCTCCATTCCACCAATAACTTGGACAAGATGTTGAACAACATGCACACAAGATACATTCATATAAGCCATCAAGTTTTTCTCTATCTTCGGGAGATTGCAATCTTTCCGAATTAGCTGGCATCGGGCTATCCGTTTGAATCCAAGGCTTAATAGATTCATATTGTGCATAAAAATGAGTTAAATCAGGCACCAAATCTTTAACCACTTTCATATGAGGTAGAGGATAAATTTTTACATCACCACAAACTTCATCTATAGGCTTTGTGCATGCTAAAGTATTTGTGCCATCTATATTCATAGCGCAACTACCACAAATACCTTCTCTACAAGACCTTCTAAAAGTAAGTGTAGAATCAACTTCATTTTTAATTTTAATTAAAGCATCTAAAACCATCGGTCCACATTCTGCCATGTCTATCTCGTAGGAATCAAGGCTTGGATTCTCTCCTGAATCAGGATTATAACGATATATCTTAAAGACCTTACGCTCTTTTATTTTCTGTTTTGATTTATATTCTTTACCCACTTTGACTTGTGAATTTGGTGGTAATCTTAATTCAGCCATATCCTTACCTTATATTAATATACCCTTTTTTTCAGTGCTACTGACTCTACGTCTGTTGTTAGAGTATTTAATGTTACAGGCTTGTAATCTATCTTCACCTTGCCTTTATCATCTAACCAAACCAAACTATGTTTTAGCCATTTTTTGTCGTCTCTTTCTGGAAAGTCTTCCCTCGCATGCGCTCCTCTACTCTCCTTTCTATCTTCAGCTGCGTGCATTGTTATAACTGCTTGATCAAGAAGGTTGTCTAATTCTAGCGCTTCTACAAGATCGCTATTCCATATTAACGATTTATCAGAAATATGAATATCCTGATATTTAGCTTTAACAGAATCAATTAAATCTTTTCCTTGCTTTAATGTTTCTTCAGTTCTAAAGACTGCAGCATGATTTTGCATCGTTTTTTGCATTTCAAGCCTCAAATCTGCGACTTTGATTCCTCCAGATGCATTTCTTATTTTATCAAATCTAGAAAGTATTTTGTCGATGAATTTCTTTTCAATTTTAGGATGATGAGATTCGTGCTTTATTACTTCTGCAGCTCTGATACTCGCAGCCCTTCCAAATACAACAAGATCTAACAAGGAATTAGAACCAAGCCTATTTGCTCCGTGCACAGAAACACATGCTGCTTCTCCAACAGCCATAAGCCCTGGAACGACTTCCATAGAGTCGCCTTTTCTTTTCTTTGTCAATACTTCGCATTTATAATTTGTTGGTATTCCGCCCATGTTATAATGCACTGTAGGAAGAACAGGTATAGGCTGTTTTGTAACATCAACACCAGCGAAGATTTTAGCAGTTTCCGAAATTCCAGGAAGTCTTTCATGAAGAACTTTAGGATCTAAGTGATTTAGGTGTAAATATATATGATCCTTATGTTTACCAACTCCTCTTCCTGCCCTGATTTCCATCGTCATAGCGCGAGATACCACATCTCTAGAAGCTAAATCTTTAGCATGAGGAGCATATCTTTCCATAAATCTCTCACCTTCAGAATTAACAAGATATCCACCTTCTCCACGGCACCCCTCTGTTATCAAGCATCCAGCTCCATATATTCCTGTTGGATGAAATTGCACAAATTCCATATCTTCTAGAGGCAGGCCTGCTCTAACAGCCATCCCACCACCATCTCCAGTGCAAGTATGAGCTGAAGTTGCTGAGAAATATGCCCTACCATATCCACCAGTAGCCAAAACCACTATATGAGACTTAAATAAATGTAATGATCCATCATCTAAATTCCACGCAAGAACCCCACGGCATCTTCCCTCATCATCCATTATTAAATCTATAGCGAAATATTCGATGTAGAATTTTGCCTTATGCTTTAGAGCTTGTTGATATAACGTATGTAAAATAGCATGTCCCGTTCTATCAGCTGCAGCACATGTCCTCTGAGCTGGTTTCCCCTCTCCAAAATGCGTCGTCATTCCGCCAAAAGGTCTTTGATATATTTTCCCTTCTGATGTTCTAGAAAATGGCACACCGTAATGTTCAAGTTCAATAACAGCTTTTGCAGCATTTTTACACATATATTCAATGGCATCTTGATCACCGAGCCAATCAGAGCCTTTTACTGTGTCATACATATGCCACCTCCAGTCGTCCTCGCTCATATTACCAAGAGCTGCGCTAATTCCGCCTTGCGCTGCAACAGTATGACTTCTTGTAGGAAACAGCTTCGTTACGCATGCTGTCTTCAATCCAGCCTCTGCCATACCGAAAGTTGCCCTTAAGCCAGCGCCACCTGCACCCACCACTACAACATCATATTCATGTTCAATAATTTGGTATTCTGACATTTTTGGCTCCTAGCTATGGATTAAAAAATAAATTAAAGTTACTAAAAGTGTAAACAAAGTAACAAAAGTGAATAACTTTAGAAAAATAATTAAAAAGTTACGTAACTTTAAACATGAAATATAATCTTCAATTACTACCTGCATACCTAACATAGAGTGATACAAACTTGTTTGCATTAGCAGCATCAATGCTACTATATTAAATGGTTTTTTTAAGGATAACAAAATTTCAGCAAATTCCTGACCAGAAGATTTATGAATAAAAAAGCAAAACCAAATAAATAGCGGCACAAGTAAAATTGCAGTAAGTCTTTGCATAAGCCAATGATGGCTGCCAGTGGCGCTAGAACCGAGATTTTTTGCTTTTGATAGTTCGGATTTTAATGATAAATATTTATTCATAACAGAACGCTCCAAAAAGCTATGGTAAGTCCAATTGATAAAATAACTACTAGCCAGCCGGTATAATTCACAGCTTTTATAGAAAAACCTAAACCAACATCCCAGAATAAATGTCTAATACCATTACAAAAATGATATATCACAGCATAAGATAATGGGTATAAACAGATTTTTATATATAATGGATCGAAAATTGTTTTTAAACAATCGCATATACCATCAAATTGAAATAAAATCACAAACCAGCTTAATATAGCCAACGCAAAAAACATCACTACTCCTGTTGCCCTATGAGTAATAGACAAAGTTGTGCTGATTTGTGGTTTATATATAGTTAAATGAGGCGAAGTTGGCCTGTTAGATAAAATTTCAGCTCTTTTTTTCATACACAGCTTATTAAGTTATAGATTTTTACTACCTACTATATTTTCTTATAGCGCACAAGACAATACTAGAAATAAAACATATTCTCATCAACAAGAAACTTCAATTTATTTAAAATTAAATTAAAGAATTAACTTTTTTAAAATTTTATATGCAATTTTCTCACCAATATTTTTCACTTCTAAATCAATTTCTACTTCGTAAATCATGATATCGGAGAAATCATCGCGAGCGACCATAAAAGATCCTTTGCAACTATAATCTATTTCTCTAACAAAGCCAGCAACTGGTGTTTTACAATCTGCTTGTAAAGTTTTCAAAAATTCTCTCTCAATTAAAACTAAACTCTCTGTTTTTTTGTGATTTATTTTACTCAGCACATCATTTAACTCTTTGTTTTCCTTGAGAATTTCGCAAGTAATAACCCCCTGCCCCACTGCAGGAATCATATCTTCTACTGCAATGCTATTACAAAAACTCTCTTCATATAAATTTAACCTACGCACACCAGCTTCCGCTAAAATAATAGCATCAAATTCATTTGCCATTAAACGAGCTATTCGTGAGTTAACATTTCCTCTAATATGGTTTAAGTCTAAATCAGGCCTAATTTTTTTTAAAAATGCTGCTCTCCTAGGGGAAGAGGTGCCTATTTTAGCATTTACTGGCAACTCACGAATCTCTCGAAAATTTCTAGAAAGCAAGCAATCCTGCGGATATTTTCTTTCCAAATAGCATGGAAGGGTAAATCTCTCATCTATTATTCCTGGTACATCTTTCAAAGAATGAACAGCAATATCAATTTCTTTATTTATCAACGCTTCTTCTAGCTCTTTTAGAAACAGAGCTTTTCCGCCAACTTCATATAGAGGTTTATTTAGAATTAAATCTCCAGTTGTCTTTACTTTGATTATTTCGTAGGTAAATTCTTGATGCTTTTTTAATTCATTTATAAAAATATTAGTTTGGGCTAAGGCAAGCGGACTGGCTCTTGTGCCAATTTTAAAATGCATTCTAGTTAGTTTTCTGAATTAAATTATTATATTCCTTAGATAAAGATTTCACAGCATTAATCCACAAAAAGCAAATTACAACGAATATCACGCCGAGAAAACCAGCGATATCATCATACTTCACTGACGGAAACAAACTGAATATAATAAATTGAACAATTGCCCCGGAAGATTTGCCAATTTTATTTCCTATCACGTCTACTGCAGCTTTACCCTTGGTTTTCATTTCTTCATCTAGTGGGATATAAGACATTTCCTTAGTAGCATCGAAAAACGAATATTTTGTACCTTTTCCGAGCACATTCTGCGCCCCTCCAACAAAAGTAATAATTGCTAAGGGAGATAAAAATGTAATACCAGAAAAAATTGCTTCTAATTTGTTCTCCATGCTCACAAATGCAAAGAAAATCGAGCCTGCAAGCATTATCATCATAGGTGTGATCACTGCACCTGCATACCACCCTTTATGTCTTATAATAGAGCTGCCAATAAAAGAACAAAAAAGAGTAAAAACGCCAGTCCAGAATAACACTGTACCTTGATATGACATAAATCCTTCAGGAGTTATATATAAGTCTCTCACTTTAGACATCCATACTCCTTCTAATAAGTTAATTGTCATGCCATAACA
>CAMCRO010000004.1 GCA_945877265.1 Rickettsia typhi
AAAATCTATCCTTGCTATCTTCTTTAATTTCTGGTTATATCCCGACCAGTTGCGCTTCTCTCGGTGCTTTCTCATAAAATAACACCTTATTAGCCCAACTACCTCTCTATCTCAACCCTTTTCTCACTCCTTCCATGCAACAACGCCGGGTCAAGTCCGGGATCTTAAGCAAATTACAACAAAATTATGCCGCAAGCGCGAAACAAAACCTTATAACATCATATTTCATACATCTAAAGGCAAATTTGCACCTGCTAAAATATCAGCTAAAAATCACCCTGACTTTGAACATGAGAATCACAGAGCAAGCCAGAGTCAAACCCATCTGTTACACATCCTTCAGAGTCTGAGCATTGATATTCCTCCGTAAGTTTTAGGCTGTCCCAATTATAGCCCCGCCTCATTCCATATTCTCTAGCTGTATATGCAAAGCCTTTATCAGCATCAATATTTGCTCCTAATGAAACAATAATAGGGACCAGCCCGTGGTCCCCTTGGTCAGACAAGGCCTCAAAAATAAGCAAATCGACATCAATATTTTTTTCAACTACCATTTGCTTAACACTTGAAATATCCAGGCATAATTCAAAAGAAAGCTTAAATTCTAATAAATGCATAACTTGCTCATATTAACCCTCTAACATTAATTTATCTACATATTCCCTAAAAGAAAAATAAATCTTAGTTAAATTCAAGAAAATAAAATTACTATAGTTGTTTAATTGGGATTATGGGAAGCTGCGATGAGTGTAACTTATATATAATAGGATGCGAACAAAAGCAGGCACAACTAATTCAAAGTAAATGACTAAAATGGCGTTTGTAGAATAGATGTAAATTCTTTTAATATTTGTATTAGGTTATAGGCTCGAAGACGTGCAGCTTATAAATGATAGGTAAGCGGCAAGCAACAACGCACCTAATTCAAAGTAATTGGCTATATATCGTGAGTAGCTTGCGCAATAGTGTATAAATAAAAAAAAGGGCGCTAAATAGCGCCCTCAAATTATCTGAAAATTTATTACAGAAAATTATAGTTCAACTCTAACACCAGCTGTTACGTTGTGTGTTTTAAAGTGTAACTTGTTTGTTGTTGAGCCGAAACCTTTTGTTTTTCCATGATCAACATAAGAATAAGCAACATCAAGCATAACACCTTCAGAAACATCAATGCTTACACCAGCTGTTCCAAGGAAGTTCACGTTATTTTTCTTTTTAGCTTTTCCGAAAGCAGGTGATTTTCCGCTAAGTTGTGTCATACCAGCACCAACACCAGCAAATGCTTTTCCATAACCATAATCAAAAATATCAACTAAAGCTTTTAAGTGCAAGCTAGTAGCTGTAACTTTAACTGTATCACTTGCTGCTTTTGTAGAGAATTTTTGTTTTGCATTGAAAGAGTTAGCAAGATCAAGTTCAACACGAACATTATCCATTAAGTATGTACCAACACCTAGGTCAGCAACAACGTGGTTTGTTCTTTTTCCGCTAGCACCATTAACTTTAGCTTTTGGCATAAAAGCTGCACCAGCATCAGCACGGAAGTAAAATGTATTTTCAGAAGCCATAGCTGAAGAAGCAACAAGCGCAACAGCAGAAGCAAGTAGTAATTTTTTCATAATAATCTCCAATTTATATCAAGTTTAGTAGCACCACTTGACCGGTAATACTGGTAAGTTTTATATCACATTTTAATCCAGAGAGAATATAAATTGATAAATCAGCTTAAAAACCACTATAGTTAATCTAAATCTGTTGTATTTTTTCCACACTTTTTCACAAAATCTTTATTTCTTTATATCTTCGACTTAACACAAACCCATATTTTATGGGCCTCTGAAAGAAATTCTTCTTCTTTCACACTAATTAACTATTTGAGATAAAAATTTCAAATAAAAATTAACTATAATACGCTCTCAAAAATTGCGCATCTTTTAAGTGCCATTAACTAGATGGAAATTTGAGAGGCATTTTTAAGAAAACCAACTACAGAAACTCAGCATATAATAAGATTCGGCCGCAAAAAATAAATTTTGGAGTTAAAAGAAAACAAAATTTCTAATTTAATTAACAGCTATTAAAGGCTATTAGTTAAAAATGGCAATGGGTCAACTGGCTTGTCTCTTACTAATATTTCCAAATGTAAATGCTCTCCTCTTGAAGTGCCAGTGCATCCTTGTTGCCCGATCCTTTGTCCAAGAAGAATTTTATCTCCTGTTTTTACAAATACATGGCTAAGATGGGCATATCTAGTTTTTATGTCCTTGTCGTGTCTTATAATAACCATATTTCCATAAGAATTGGTTTTAGCTACAGCTTCGACTTTGCCTTCTCCACTTGCATAAATTTTGCAATGTCTTGCTCCTGCCATATCAAGCCCTGTATGATTTTCAATTTTCTTTTTGTGTGGGTGGAACCTAGGCCCGAATTTACTAGTAATAATAGGCTGAGTTACAGGTGAAAAGATTGGTATAAATTTCGTTGCATTATGCAAAGAAGCAAGCATAGCGACATAATCTTCTTTCTTATGATTTTTAGTCTTAGTGTTATTTTTAAAGTATTTAGAAATATTGTGGATTTTTGCTCTTATCGAAGAAGCTAGTAACTTATGTTGATTATCTAATTTGATCAGCAGCTCATTCATCACACCTATTTTCTGGTAAGCATTAGTCTGAAGCAAATCTTTATGGCGATATTTCTTGGTAAAATTACTCAAGAACTTTGAGTTTTCCTCGGCATTATTCACAATACCACCATAATTAGGATGGAATAGCTTATCACTACTATTCTCAATTTTTTCTAAATCAAATTTAGCAATAATTTCTCCATCTTTTAGCCCATGCGTCTTCTTAATTTCAGAGCGCAATTTTGCTACTAATTTAGGAGTTTGCGGAGCCGTACTACAGCCAGAAACAATAAACGCAACAAAGATTACAAGGCAAATAACAATTTTATTCATGGTTAATTAATCTCTCATGTAATAGCTTTACAATTTTTTCCACATTTTCTTCTTTTAAATATAAAGCCACCTTTATTTCACTATTTAATATACAAAGAGGATCCACATTATTTTCTTCTAATATTTGCAAAATCTCTAGTAAAACTCTGCTATCATGTCTTATAGCAGCGCCAACAATCCCAACCACGCAGATATCTTCTTTGATTTCAAATAACTCTGCTTCACTTGAGAAATGCTCTAAAAAAACCGCCTTAGCCCTTTCTAAATATTCATATTGAATGGCTAACACCGCATTGCCAACATCAGATCTTATTATCTGATGAATATTAATCTCATTACTTGCAAAATATTTTATTAACTCAGTCAGGCTAAGCTTATTGAAGTTAATTTTAATAATAGCAAGCTTCTTTAAATGGCTAATTGCTGTTATCTTATTTATTTCATCAATATTTGACATAATAATTGTTCCTGTTTTTTGAGTAAAGCTAGAGAAAATTCTAATGGGAATATTATATCTCATACAAATTTCCACAGATCTAGGGTGCAATATTTTTGCTCCGACCCCAGCAAGCTCTAAAGTTTCTTCATAAGAAATACGCGGAATTAACAAGGCATCATGTACTAATCTAGGGTCAGATGTATACATTCCGTCCACATCAGTATATATGTCGCAAAAATCAGCAGATAAAGCAGCAGCAATAGCAGCAGCAGAGGTATCCGACCCTCCCCTGCCTATGGTTGTAATTCTTCTGTCTCTGGTCACAGCTTGAAAGCCTGTGACTACCGGCACAACATCATTATCTAGCAAGTTATTTAAAATTTCTGTGTTTAATTCTGTAATCAAAGCAGCATTATATATTTCATTAGAAATTATGCTCGCTTGCCATCCTTGCAGAGATCTAGAATTAACCCCAAGCTCAGCAAGAGCAAGGGCAAATAAACTGGCCGATAATGCCTCTCCCGTAGCAAGAGCTGCATCATATTCTGCTCTTTTAGCAGAATTATCTAAGCTCGATAAATCTCTACATAAGCTAACTAATTTATTAGTCGCCCCCGCCATCGCAGATACAACTACAACTATCTTATTACCCTCATTTTTAAGAGAGGCAACTATAGATGCAGCAGCTTTTATCCTATCTTGATCAGCAACAGAAGTGCCGCCAAATTTAACAACTATTAGCGCCATTTGTTTTTGTTTTTCTATACATCGATATTTATAACAGCTATAATCCAATAATAAAGTATCTTTATTTGAGAAATGTCTACATTAAAAAACGAAGTTGAAAAATTCACCAGTATAGCTTCAAAATGGTGGGATTATGATGGCCCATTTAAATTACTTCATGAAATCAACCCACTAAGACTTAGTTATATTTTGCAGCAAGTTAAAATTGCTTTCGACTTACCTAATAACAATGAATTTTCTAAATTAAAAATCATAGATATTGGTTGTGGTGGTGGAATATTATCAATTCCTCTTGCAAGACTTGGCTTCGAAGTCAAAGCCATTGACGCCGGAAGAGAAAATATAGATATCGCAATTGCTAAAGCAAAATCTGAAAATTTAGCTATAGATTTTCAAAATATCGATATAAAAGATCTGTCTGATAAAGGAGAGAAATTTGATATAATAATTTGTCTCGAAGTATTAGAACATGTAGATAATCCAGAAGAATTTATTTCATATATTTCAAGTCTTGCAAAAAAAGATACCTTAGTAATTCTATCAACCCTGAATCGAAATTTAAAATCTAAGTTTTTAGCCATTTATATGGCAGAATATGTATTGAACATGGTGCCAAAAAACACCCATGAATATGAAAAATTTATAACACCTTATGAATTAAAACAATTTTGCGCTCAGAATAATATGTCGGTAAAGGATTTCACTGGCATGAGCTTTAATATAATCAGCCGGGAGTGGGAAATATCAAATGATTTGGGTGTTAATTATTTTGCAACTTTTAAGAAACTAGATAAATAACTTTATCTAAAATTAAATAAAGCAATCTTGACTAAGCGGCGTTTAGTTATATACTATTACGCAATATATGTTAATATCCCAAAATGACAGAGAATGAGCTAGTAAAATTTTTCGAATTTTCCAACCAGAGAGAGTCGGATAAATTTTATTTAGCTTCTTCATATCTTGCGACTATTATTTCAAAGCATGCCGCAAAAATTGAGAATTTCGCAAAAAATGCACAAAAAGAAAATTTTTACACTTTTGAATCTGCTACTGGCGGAATACTTCCTTTGTTATTATCATCATCAAGCTCCGAAGAATTAATAGAATTCTATCAAAACTTCGTGAAAATTCCTCAATTGGATAATTTTATTGCAGAAATCATCTTAGATAGCTTAGCAGATGAAGCAAGATTTAGAGCTAGCGCTGAAACAGCAACAGAAAATGATCTAAAATTATTTGATCTCTTTGCCTCATATCACGGAGTATGTGAAGCTCTAAATGACAGCTTAGATGGAATGATTAACGCAATTATGAGTATATACGATCTAAGCGGCGCAAGCTATGAAGACCGCAAAATGCATCTTATCAAGGAAACGGTTCCTGTAATTAGCGCAAAAGCTAAAGAAATATCATTATTGTGGGAAGGAGATTGCCAAGATGCTTGGCTAATTTTCTTTATAGCCTCGCTAAAAGAAGATTTGGAACATATTTCGAAAATTAACGACTCAAGATTTAGAAGTTTTTTCTCCCATACAGAATATATAAAAATCCAAAAAATGTCGCAGGAAAACCTTCAACACTATCTTGCGAGCGCTGCAGCAGAGAATAGCAATTTAAAAGAAGCTAAGAATTTACTCAAAGATAAGCAAGATATTGATTTCTTGTTAAAAGAGTTAGACCAAATACGTAATATACTAAATATAACTGAAGAAATGCTCACAAATGCAAAAAGACAGTTAACTGAAAAATCAAAGTTAGATATGGAAATTTTAAAAAATGAGTAATCCAAATCAATTAGATGACCTGCAAAAAATAATAGCAAAATCCAAATTTGCATTTCTTTTTAAGAAAATTTGCGCCGTATATACTACACCTAGCGCAGCGCAAAATATTGTAAATCAAGGAATAGCATTTAAAATCGCAAGAGAATATAACCCAGCAAGTGGTTATCTTCAAAGTGAAAGGAATAAAATAGCGCAAGATCTAAGCGAAATTAATTTTACTATTTTTTTCTCTAACAATAAATCCAACCAACAAAAAGATAGAAGAATATTTTTTACTCTTAAAACCCCAAAATCTTTTTTAACATCCAAATCATCCAATTCTTCTAATTACATAAGATATGTTCTAAAAAAATATTGCAGTATCTTACCTTCTGAAAAATTATCAGAAATATACCATTCTATCTCCCACTCTGAATTTCAGCAGATTCACATGGAATTAAAAAATACTTTGTATGATATAGCAAGCGAGAGATCGTCGGTAGTAAATAAAATTTACGCTTTTTTTGAGCCAAAAGAAGTAAAGCAAGGTATCAATATTGCAAACCACCTAAAAAAATTAATCTATAATTCTAAATTATCTGTTAAAGCTTCAAAAATTAATGCAGAAAAACCGTTAGAGATTAATTTTATCAAATCTTATGCTGCTCGTTAGTGAAAGCTTTCTAATTTCTTTTATTTAGAATTTTTTTGAATCTTCTTATAAAATTGCTTCTAGATCTTAGCCTTAAATGTAACATGTTTACAAGGGCCGACAGCAATTATCACGCAAGCTAATGTGGGCGGATGATAAGCTTAAAGCAATAATTAACCCACACCAAATCTATATAGTGATTTAAGTTGAATTAGATACTAGGCGCGAGGAGCGTAGCCTATAACTAATAGGCAAGAGGCAAACAACAACTCACCTATTTCAAAGTAATTGTCTATAATGCAAACAAAAAACTATAATATCTTGTTTTTCCTAGTTTATTCACTTATTTAATAGTGTACACGCATCAATATATAGCCTTGATGTTGACAGTATATTAGAATATGTTAAACAAAATATAATGCAAAATTGGAGCCGTAGCTCAGCAGGATAGAGCGAGTGATTCCTAATCACTAGGCCGGAGGTTCGAATCCTCTCGGTTCCACCATAAAGATACGAGGAAAGCTATGTTAAAAAAATTAGAAAAGCTAACATTAATATTATGCCTAATATCACTAACAGGTTGCTTACCAGCTGCGGTATTCACAGCAGCATCATCTGCAACATTTGCATCTTCAAAAGATCAATCAATTGGTGATACCGTAGATGATGTAGCAATTTCCACTAAAATTAAAAAAGAATTTCTAAAACAAGGTTTCAAAAGTCTATATACCAAAATTGATATTGAAGTAGTCCAAAGAAGAGTAATGCTAACTGGAGAAGTAGAGTCTGATTCAGATGTAATAAAAGCTGTAGATATCTGCTGGTCTGTTGGAAATGTCAAAGAAGTGATTAACGAACTGAAAATCAGTGAAAATAGTAATAAATTTGATACTGCTCAATATGCAAAAGATTCTTGGATAACAAGCAGAATAAAAACTTCTACATTTTTTAATAGAAGCATAAAATTCGTTAATTACACTATTCTCACATCGAATAATATCGTTTACCTATTTGGTATAGCAAGAACCCAAGAAGAACTAGAACAAGTTTCAAAAATTGCAGCTGAAGTGCCAGGTGTTGAAAGAGTTGTTAGTTATGTTCATCTTAAAGAAGAAGCAGCACCAAAGATCGATGATCATCTAACTAATAATATAGATGAAAACCCAAATAAAGCTGTAGAAACAAGTGATTTATCTAACAACTCAAAAGACGACAATTAGTATGATGTCGAATAATATACCAAATATTTTAACTCTTAGCAGACTCCTTGCAATACCTCTTATCATAGCAAGCTTTTACATAGAAGATAGAAAGCTTGCCAATATAACTGGAGGATTCCTCTTTTTATTTGCGAGCATCACAGACTTTTTAGATGGTTTTCTTGCGAGAAAATATAACTTAGAGACTAAATTTGGTGTAATATTCGATCCAATATCCGATAAAGTTCTAGTAGCTTGCACTATGCTTATGCTAATTAAATTTAATAAAGCCGAAGCACTACCATGTATTCTTATTATCTCCAGAGAATTTATCATAAGCGGAATTCGTGAATATCTAGTAAAAGAAGGAATCACTATTCCTGTGTCTTTTCTTGGTAAATTGAAAACTTTTACTCAAATGGTAGCTTTATTTGCTCTAATAATTGGCAATGTAGGCTTTGGCATGGAAGGCATAGACCGAATAGGGAATATATTGTTATGGATCTCTGCAATCCTAAGTGTTTATAGTGCTATAAGTTATTTGCGTTCTTATGCAAAATATATCATTGGCTAATCAATAGTTTTTCTTTTTTCTGCAAAATGTCTTAGTGCCGCGCTGTAATATGCTATGTTGTTATTATAATGCGGCAATTTTCTTACTACTTAAAAAAAAATACCTGCATTTTATATAAATAATATAACAAAAAAACGTGCAGTGATAATGTGAAGGTAAATTAAAAGTTATTATTATGAGCGGACGCCCTATCACATTCCAAGAACATGCACAAGGAATAGAAAAAATGATGGAAGGATCTCCGGAGCATCATAAAAAGCAAAATAGTCTGAAACACATAATACGAGAGGGATTCTCAAGAGAAGGGCTACACATTGACCCAATCCACTCAGATATTCTTGCATGCTATATAGCTTTTACTTCATTTGACAACACTTATCTTCACTCTTTTTATTTTCCAGATAAATATACTGAAGGACAAAAGCCTGAAATCATCCCAGAACAGGACTTGCAAATTATAGAGGAAGAGAAATATAACGATTTTTCTACACTCAGAGATTTCTCGAAACGAATAGAACAAACTCTACCCGAAGATCAGATACCAAAATTCCGCGAAGTTCTTGATGAAGCAACAAAAGAGCACGGCTCAGAAAATACAATAAGATGCGCTTATCACCTATCAGAGAGGGATTATAATTTGTTACACTATCATTCCTCAGACCCAAGATTATCACAATTTGCACATGTCAGTGAATCAGCCTTGTTATCAAAATATGACCCAAAATTTCTCGCTCAATTTCAAACTTCATTGCAATATGCAGCTAGGGGCGAAATTCAATATTTAGAAAGATATCAAGACATATTGCTTGATGATGCAGGGCGAGTTATTTTCAGAGAGAATAAACCCAAATATACACCAAGGCCTAGAATCGATTTAATAAATGAAGCGACTGAACCAGAGAGATTTATCCTCGCTCCAAAGCAGCAAGAAAACCCTTTTAGGAAGACAGGAGAGCCTAGACCTATAGATCGCGCAGAAAGAAGAGTGGGTTTTTCTGCTACAGTAGAAGTGAAAAAATTCGATACAGAATTTACTTACGATGCAACTGAGGATGCTTATTTACGAGGGGGAAAGGCACTGGATTTTAAAAAACCTGATTTACTTAAAGCACCAGAACGTCCCACTCTTTCAAAAACAACAGATGATCATTACTATCAAAAGCACCAAAAACGAAAAGATGATTTAGTAGCTATGGTAGTCAGTCCTTTAGATGAATTAAAAAAAGCAGATCCTGCTCATATGCAAGAGCATGCTAGAGAAACCGTGCGTATAATGCAGGATAAAATACCAGAAATATTAGCACTTTATCCAGAAACTAACTTCAAACTATTGCCAACTACCACAGAATCGAAGTTATTATTAAGACATATAAATCGTATATCTCGTGATATGTTAAAAGATGCAGGGATAGAAGTAAAAAGAACATGGAAAGAAGCATTCCAAGACGCATTTGCCACCAAATCAATACGAGAAGACCTTAAAAAATCAATTGAACTTACGGCGCCACAGCTCATGCAAGCTCTAAAATCACATTTAAAAATAACTGCTCCATCGCATCAAACTGTAGCAACCCAGGATAAAACCACAAAAGGCCCAGAAAGAGGAATTTAAACACAAACCAACTGCACGATAAACTATTAGTGATTTAAGTTGAATTAGATACTAGGCGCGAGGAGCGTAGCCTATAACTAATAGGTAAACAACAAGCAACAACGTTGCTAATCCAAACTAAATTACTAAATATTAATTTAGCTAATCAAAAGCTTTCTCATGCGCTTTCTTTAAATGAGATATATTAGTTTTAGTATACATTTGAGTTGTAGAAAGGCTAACATGACCAAGTAATTCTTGAATTACTCTAAGATCTGCCCCATTCTCTAACAAATGCGTTGCAAAACTATGCCTGAAGGCATGTGGTGTTAAATGCTCTGGCAAATTTAATTTTCTGCGCAAATTTATCAAAATCTTATTAAAATATGTCTGCTTTAATGGCTTGCCCCGGACCCCTAAAAAAATCTTATCTTCCATTCCAATTTTATATGGCAATTTAGCAAGATATTCTTCAATTCCGTTTTTTACTATTTCAAGTAAAGGTACGATCCTTTCTTTCCCGCCTTTACCTTTGATTTTTAGCATGTCTGAATTTAAATGACTTTTTGTTATAGATAATGCTTCACTAATCCGCAAGCCAGCCCCGTATAAAAGCAGCATTATCGCCCTATTCCTTAATATCACCCATTCTTCGCCTAATATTTCTTCATCTTCAATTGCAGTAAATGTTTGCACATGGCTTAATGATTTAGGGATATTTTTATCTTTTTTAGGGGATTTAAGAGAGAAAATACTCTGATCTATATCATAATTTTTTCTAAGCAAAAATTTATAAAAATTTTTAATTGATGCAAGTTTTCTTGAGATAGAAGAGGCTTTATAATTTTCCAATTTGAGTTTAGCAAGATAGCTTCTAATAGTTCTTATATCAGCAGCAAATATTGCCTTTTCTATGGTTTTTTCAGAATCATAATCTCTTAAAAAAGCAACATAATAACTTATATCATTCCGGTAAGACTCTAAGGTATGAGGCGAGCTGCTTCTTATAGTAAGTCTCTTTAGCCATTCTGCAATTAAATTATTATCTCTTAATGTCATTTCCTATGTATAGCACTCTCTTGCTTAACAGATGTAACAGTCTCAACCCTTGGGGCCATGCTGCTTAAAGCGCCTCTAATGGAAGATGCTACCACTCCAGTTTTGGCGGCAGCTCCACTTTCTCCCAAACTTGCACTAGTACCAGAACTTCCAGCTGCTGCAACCATAGAAGCCTCGCTAGCTCTTGCTGCTAATGCAGCAGGATCTATCCCAACATTACTGCATATAGCTTGAAAGCTCGCTAAAGATTTAGGCGATCCTGATGTGAGTTTTTGAATCTGCTCTCTATTTTCACTAATCATGCCTATAATTCTATCGTGTCCTAAATTTTCTACCAATAACGGAAGACTTTCAAGATTTCCACCTAATTTGATCATTCTAGATATTGGAGTTATTCCAGAGCTATTTGCTTTACAAAATTCATCATATATTTCCGCTTTCTCTTCTGCAGAAAACCCTTCCATATATTCAAACATCTTTTGTAATCTAGTGCGATCTATAATTGTTGTATGCAATACGCTATCTCCTCGTTGTGCTTCGAAAGGATAAGTCTCTGGCAGTTTATTCTTAAATATTTCTTTAAGAGGCACATCATATTTTGCAGATAATTCAGCAATTTTTGCCACAGAACTAGTAGTTTGCTCATCTGAATAGCCATCAGAAGAAAAAAAATCATTAATCTTTGCTGTAACTAACATTTGTTTAATATGTTCCTGCGAAAATGCAGACTCTATAGCAGAAATAGATCTATCTTGATTCTCCCCTGCAGAAAAAAATATAGCGCTAGATAAAATATTCTCTCCTCTAGAATTATTAGCAGCGATAACATCCCAAATATCATCGCCACCATAACTTTTCGCTAAAGATAAAAATTTTTGCATTTTCTCTGGATCATCTGCAAATAAGAACCCCACAGAGCCTTCTCTATCCCTTGCATATATTAGTTTTTTTATTATATCGGGATTTGCTGAATCTAGAATAACTTCATATGAATATTTCCAAGTTTCACCACTTACCATCCTTACAGCAAGATCTTCTCCATCTTTTGAGAGCAACTGATTAATAATATAGTCCAAATTTTCTGGATCTTTAAGAAACCTCATAAATTTTGGGCGGCCATGCATTCCTTCATATCGTATTCTCCTAGACCTAAATTCCCCAATTTCTTCTTCGGTTAATAATATTGCTGGCGGCACGATAGGGGTCTTAATATGCCTAATACCAACACTAGCCACTCTTACTGCTTTATGCACATCTTCTATAAACCGACGATTAAGTAATTGTATTTGCAAATCTGTATATTTTTTTGCACCAGAAAAAGTGTGGCTTATAGTATGGTCTATTCCACTAATTCCAACAACGCATTTCTCACCTGTCCCATATGGCAAATCTGTTAATATATTAGAATAATTCAAAACATCTTTTTCAAATTTTCTTGCCTCTCTTTTTCTTATTAAGATCTTAGATACCTTATAGTTGTATGACAAAGAGGATGTCCGATTTTTAGGTGCGTGTGCAATAACGCAAGAACCCCTAGGCAGGCGGTTTGCATCTCTCGCAGCACTTCCGCCATAGCAGCTCCATAAATGTACTTCTGTAGGTTTGCCATCTTGCAGCTGAGAGATTACATCTAATATTCTAGAAGTAGTTGACCCCACAAAACGAGGAAATACATCGCTAGTATGAATATTTTTTGTAACTAGATCACCTTTATACCAAGATGGAGCCATACCATGCGCGCGAATATCCCAGCGTGTTGATGAGTCAACACCACCATGTTCTCGAACTTTTCTAATAATTTCCTCCGGACTAATCAGACTTTTTCCATCTCCAATAACTAAGTAACCTTCAGATAAACCATAATCACCAATCTCACGACCAATTCCTGCTCCTATTATAATTACTCCTTTTAAAGGCATAGATCTCCCATTTTGTTTTTCAAACAATCAATATTTGTTCTATTCAGAGTTGTAGAAATTAGATGCAAATTCAATCATTTTTTTAAGACTTTCATTCCAATTTGGAATTTTTTCATCAGGCAAGAGATTCAACAGTTTTGCTATAGAAAGAACAGAATTTTTTGGCCTTTTTGCTTTAGTTTGAAATTCTTCAGAAGTTGTTTTTGTTATGATAGCAGTCTTTTTACCTTGCCGATCTAACTCCATTTTTATCTGGCAAGCAAAACCATACCAGGAAGTTTTCTGTGGCTGGCATATATTAATGATAGTTTTATTGCACTCTTTTAACTTTAGTAGCTTTAATGTAACTTCTGCAATAAATCCAGCATATGAAGGGCAACCAATTTGATCGTCAATAACTTTCAGCTCTTCTTTTTCTTGCAGTAAATCCATCATTTTTTTCACAAAATTCACTCCAAATTCTGAAAAAACCCAACTTGTCCGCAAAATCAAATAATCACAGCCGGAAGCTATAATGCGATTTTCTCCCTCTAACTTAGATCTGCCATAACTATTAATAGGATTTGTTTCATCCTCTTCTAAATATGGAGCATTTTTTTTACCATCAAAAACATAATCTGTAGAATAATGCACAAATTCATAGCCATATTCCTTTGCAAAATTTGCAATAATGCCTGGTGCAATAGCATTTATTTGCATTGCTTTTTCTGCGTAAATTTCTGCTTCTTCAACATTTGTGTAAGCTGCTGCATTTATTATAATTCTGCGCCCGGTGTGATCTATTTCAGAATTATATTTCTGCAAAACATCTTTTATGGACTTTTCATTTTCCAGATTCATCTCTTCTGAAGAAACTTGCGTAAAAAGATAATCATATTTAGATGCTTCTCTCTTTAAGCATCTAGCGACCTGTCCATTTTTTCCAATTACGAGTATTTGCATATCACATACAATTTTGGTATAATATATTCGCTCGCAAGAGATATTGCAATAAACTGTTATTTAGAATAGAAGCGGCGGACCCGGGGGCGGTACCCGGCGCCTCCACCATATGGGGGCGAAATAGGATCGACGTGCTTAATAAAGACTTAACTTTTGCTCGGGATGATTCCTCCGGACTTCGGTCTTGGATCAAATTAAAGTAAACGCAAACGACAATTATCGTTCTGCGGCTATTGCTGCTTAATTGTAGCTAGCCACGGGGCTGGGGGCTTGCCTTGCAACAGAAAAGCCTCACCTTTTAAGCATTCTATTCCTTTCATTACAGCTTTCCCTAGGTCATTCCCGCGAAGGCGCACTAGTGTCAGAGATCTCATCAAACCTTAAAAGATTACGCATCGAGCTCGGAATGACTAAAGAATTTCTCGTCATTCTGAATTTATTTCACCATCTTTCTACCAGTCATAAAAACATGCGAATAAATTTTTCCTTGCTTTCTCTAATCTTACTCTTTAGATTGTCATTTTTTTTGCATAATAAGATAGGAAAATAGCTTATATTACGGATAAAATTCTTATATTATTATCAGCAAGATATAAAAGAAAGAAACATTGAACATATAAATATTTTAGTTTAGGTTCATATTTAAAATTCAGAAAAACTAATATTATGAAAACTATAACAAAGGCAGACATATCATCTCGAATTTCTTCTAAGCTCGGAATTTCGGTTTCTGCCTGCGAATCTGTGGTTAACAAAATTCTAGAATCTATTATCGAATTAATTAAAGATGGCGATATATTACACATCAAAAATTTTGGAAGCTTTGGAGTATATGAAAAAAAATCTCGCCCAGGCAGAGATATAGGAAAAGGCAAAACAGTAGTTATAGAAGAAAAAAGAGTAATGCGCTTCTCTGCAACAAGAGGCTTGAAGCAGAGAATTAATCAGAAATAGATCTACCCAATTTCCGGGCCACCTTTAGGGCTCTTTGGAGAACCAGAAGTTGGCGTACCAGCAGGAGAAACAGAAGATTCACTAGAGGCACGAGAAGATCTTTTACGTAGATTTTCCATTGCTCTAGTCAGCCCTAGCTGCAAAGCTGCCTTATCCCTCTTCCTATCATACTGTTTCGCAGCTTCCATAATATTTGGAAGCTTTGGATCAGAAAAATCTGGTCTTGCTGCACGCGCATCAGCATCACGCAGAGATTCATCCAGAGTTTTTTTGGAGTCTGAGGCTTTTTCAGCCGCTCTAACCTATCCTTTTGCTTCTTTAGAAGCAACCCTTGTAGTCATTCTACTTAATAGACCGGATTTCAATGCTTCAGCATCTTCTTTTCTAAAATGTTTAGCATCTGCGGTGGAATGTGGCTTGGAAAAATCCATTACTTTCCGTGGGTCTGGCTTATCGCTCATATCTTACCTTATATTTTTAATAACCTTTTTCAATTAAACCATCCATCTGAGCTTAAATCACTGGAATTTCCTCTTTAAAAAGTAAAATATTAATTATACATGGTTAGAAAACCTCACTCTCCTATTCTGCACATCTTATAAATTTCGTTCTTCGTAATTTTTTTATTAAATCTTCGAGTCAATTCTTCTGCGATATTTTTAGCAGTCATGCCTTTATTTTTCAGCTCTTGAATTAGCTTCATAACTTGCTCTTCTGTAAGATTAATTTCAGCTTTTTCTGAGCTCACAAGAAGCACAAATTCGCCTTTAAGTTTTATTTCATTAAAATTCGCAATTATTTCTGAAACGGGTTTTCGAACCACGGTTTGGAAAATTTTGGTAATTTCGCGCGCAACCACCACTTCTCTATTCCCAAGAGTTTTTTCTATAGCAATTAAGCTATCTAAAATTCTGCTAGGCCCTTCATAAAAAATTATAGTTGCGCTTATATCCTCAAGAGATTTAAGAATCTTATTTCTTCCATGTTCTGTTCTTGGCATAAAACCCGCAAAGAAGAATTTATCACTTCCAAGGCCAGAAAGAGTGAGTGCGGCAATTGCGGCGCATGCGCCAGGCAAAGCGTCTATATGTAAATTTTGATCTTGCAAATACCTGCTAAGTTTAAAGCCTGGGTCTGAAATTAATGGCGTTCCCGCATCGCTCACAAGGCAGATAACTTTACCTTCTTTTATAAGTCCTGCAATTTTTTGGCGTTCTTTTTCGTTTGAATGGTCATTATATATAGCAAGTTTTTTATCACTGATATCATGTTTTTGTAGCAATTTTTGTGTAGCCCTAGTATCCTCGCAATATATTATATCAGAGTGCTTTAGCACGAAAAGTGCGCGAAGAGTGATATCATCTAAATTGCCAATAGGAGTCGCAACTATGTATAGGCCAGCTTTCAGTTCCATAAAAAAATTACTTAATTTTTTGCTTGTTATAAATGTTGCTATATTACTCATAAGCTGCGCCTCAAGCAAACCAATAAAGCAAGATAAAGTAGAAGTTGCTATATTAATGCCTTTGTCTGGCCCATATGGCAGTGAGGGTACAAAATTAGCCGAATTAATTAAGCTTGGAATAGAGGATAATTTAAATGGGTTTATATCCACCACGACTTATGATGTCTCAACGGAAGATTTTCTTGACCAAGCAAAAAATAAATTAGCTCTTAAAAACACCAAGATAATTTTAGGGCCGTTATTTTCTCCAAGTGTCAAGCAGTTAGAAGAATTTGTGAAAAAGCATGATATTATAATGATAACCTTATCTAATAACCCTTTACTGGCAGATGATAATCATATTCTCATTTTTGGCCATGCTCCGCTAAAGCAAACTAATCGTTTGCTAGGTTATTTATTTGCACAAGGGCATAAAGATTTCATCACTTTATCTCCAGCAGGGAAAACAGGCCTAACTTTAGCCAAAACATTATCAGATATTATCCATGCAAATAATGCAAATGTGGTTTTATCAGAATATTACGAAAATAACATCGCTTCCATAGAGCAGGCAATAAGTAAAATTGCGCCTAAAATAGACGAAAAAATGGAAGAAGTGGAAAATGAATCCAAGCCTGTAATTATTATTTCTGAGGAGAATAAGGATATATTGAATGAAATATTTAATGGATTTAAAAAACATAATATCGGCGAAAAAGCTCTAATAGTAGGCGATTCAAGAATCGACTCTGCTTACAATGAGCCAGTAAATTATTTATTCACCGGCTCTAGCACAGAAAACAATAATCTAGCCTTGAAAGCAAAAAGCCAATTAGGAATAGAGCGTATGAATTTTCTTGAAAATTTAGCTTATGATTTAGGGGCAATAACCTCTATCTCAATAGGCCAAGACTTTACTAAAGAAACATTTTTTAGCAGGCTAAAAAGCCCAGTTTGGTATAAAGGACTTTCCGGGCAAATAAGATTTAATGGATCTATAGCAGAGAGGAAATATTCTATTATTGAAAGAAAGAGTAATGAGTATAAAATCATAGACGAGTTGAATTAAAATGTCTCCTAGGCAAATGCGCCTAATTGCGAGAAGCACGAGCGACAGGGCAATCCAGTAAGAGATAGATGGATCACTTCACTACATTCGTGATGACGCAATGGGTGCGCAAAGGCGAGAGATGCTAAATTCGCTTGGATCATTTAAAAATGAAATATGTTAATGAAGATTTTAAATGTAATGCTCACCAGAGGCAAAGGCGGCTTAGAGCAAGTATTTTTGGATTATAATTTTGCTTTTAGGCGGAATGGTATTAGTGCTGTTTCGGTGGTTCATAAAAAATCTCCGCTTATTTTAGATCAGGAAGATCATTTTTATAAAATAGCGAATTTCTCTAAATATGATCCTTTCGCGCTTTTGAGTTTGTGGCAGATTGTCCGGAAGGAAAAGCCGGATATCATATTAACTCATGGCAATAGAGCTCATTATCTTATGCATAAAATAGCAGGGCGCATTCCATTGGTAGGTATTTCTCACGTATATAGCTTTAGCCATATTACGAAATGCGATTATATAATCACTGTAAATAAGGATATGATAAATAACCTAGCAAGCCTTGGATATAACAAAAGCCGAATATTTCATATTCCAAATATGCTAAAGGCTAGGCCAGGAATTAAATATAAAAAACCTTCTTCTTTAAGATCTACTCCAACTCTCGGGCTTTTAGCTAGGCTAGATCCCATAAAAGGCATAGATATTTTTATACAAGCAATTGCGAGCTTAAAATCCAGAAATATAGAAATAAATGCCATTATTGGCGGGGATGGCCCTGAATATAATAATATCAAAAATTTAATTTCTCATTTTAAGCTCGAAGATAATATCAAAATGATTGGCTGGGTGGAAAATAAAGAAGCTTTTTATAATGAAATTGATATCTTATGCATGCCTTCATTAAAAGAGACTTTTGGGCTAGTTATTTTAGAAAGCTTCTTATATTCAAAACCAGTTATAATAAGTATCCTTCCAGGCCCAATGGAGATTGTGCGCCATAATGAAAATGGCCTTGTCTTTAACACGGGTAACCCAGATGACTTAGCAGAAAAAATAGAGCTGCTTGCATTTAATCAAAACTTACAAGAAAATCTCTCAAAGCAAGCCTTTGAAGATTTAAAAGAATATAGCGAGGCAAAAATCTCAGATAAAATTGCTTCTAGTTTTGAGGAAATTTGGAAGCAAGCGGGTGGGAAGACTCCATAATTGTTTTTAGTCTTTTGTTATTCACATGAGTATAAATTTGCGTGGTTGCAATATCAGAATGTCCAAGCAACTCCTGGACAACGCGAAGATCCGCTCCGGAATTTAGTAGCTTTGTTGCAAAACTATGGCGCAATACATGCGGAGAGATTTTTGAAGAATTAAGCCCAGCCTCATATGCAACTTTCTTAAGTAACAAAGCAAAATTTTGCCGTGTCATATGGCCAAGGCGAGACTTAGATGGAAAAACATATAGATTATTTTTCTCTCGCAAAAACATTTCTCTTATTTGCAAATAATCATTAACTGCGCTTTTAGCTTTATTGCTCAGCAACACAACTCTTTCTTTAGCGCCTTTGCCCTTCACAATGATTTCCGGATGCTCTACGATCATTTTCTCTAAATCTATATTTAAAGCATTCAGCTTAAGGCTGACTAACTCAGAAACTCTAAGGCCACTAGAGTAAATTATTAAAATCATCGCTTTGAGTCTGATTGCATCTTTATTTGCGGAATTCACTATATAAGTCAGAAGTTTTATAAATTCTTCCTCTTCGATATAGCTTGGCAATTTGCCTTGAAATTTTGGTTTTTGCACTAGCAAGATAGGATTTTCTGAAATAATTCTTTCACTTAATAAAAAATTATAATAGCCACTTAGTGCTGAGATTTTTCGTGATATACTCCTATGAGAAACCTTTAGATCTAATAAAAATGCTGAATAATTATCGATATTTTCCCTAGCTGCGCATTCAGGGGAAATTTGAACCTGCGCAAGATAGCTAAAAAAATCTAGGATGTCTTTTTTATATGCGAGGATAGTTGCTTTAGCAGCGCCTCTTTCTGCAAGTAATGATTCCAAATATTGCTCTAGATACATAGGAAATCATATATTTGAATTGGAGGCCAGGGCCGGAATCGAACCGGCGAATAGAGGATTTGCAGTCCACGGCATTACCACTTTGCTACCTAGCCAAATCCTCCAGATTCTACGTAATTTTGCTAAAAAAGCAAGGAATATAGAAAAAATATCATTTAATAAATACTTAGGCTATACCAAGCGCTCCTAAAATATTATAGGTATCAACAATTGCATCGTCTTGCTGAGACATATCTTCTGGTTCACTTGAATCTGCTTCTAACTCGGCAACCTCTAAACCCTCTAATACTCCGCCCATATTATGGCCTGCTTCATCAGTGAATATATCTTGGAAATAATTCAGTAAAAATGCTTTTGCTGCATCATCCTTTATCTCAGGAAGAATCTCTTGAAGAAAAGCTTTTTGAGTGGGTGCTGGTAAGTTCGCAGCAACCTGTTGATAGATATATTGATCCAACATTTCATTCCCGTAATCATTAAAAACTGCAAAATTTAAAAGGATTTTATAGCTTTCATTCTTGAGAATGCTTTCTTGCCAACTTAATAAATTATCGCATAAATCAAGTATTACTTCTGGATCTATACGCATTGAATTATTTAATACTTTAAATATTAACCGCGCAAATGCACTGCCTTCTATCTCTTCTGTTGGCTGATATATTTTTTCTATCATACTAAAGATTTTTATTATTATCTCTTTTCTAAGATTTTTTTCTTCTATCAAAGTAATCAATGTATCATTTAAAATCTCTATTTTTTGATTAAAAGACATTGCTCTCATTTGCAATTCTTCCAAAAATCCTTCAATGCTTTGCAGGTTATCATCATCCTCTTCGAGACTCAAGTATGTAGATCCAGCGCCAGCTCCTGCTCCTCCAGCGCATCCCTCAGCAGCCAAAATTCCTGTCGCAGCTGCTGCGGTTGTTTCTTCTTTAGACTTTGCTATATCAGTTTTTTTTCTTGTATCGGAAGGTTTTGAATCATCATAAGAACTATCTTCATCTCTTGAGGCATGTTCTTTTGGTTTAGTCTTTTTATGTTTCTTTCTGCTGCCGCTTTTCGTGGGCATTTGAGTTGCAGAATCAGAAGGCATCGTGACACTTGGCGATATCCCGGCTCCCATGCCCCCTGTAACGCCATAAATCATTCTTAATAACCCATGAGTTTCAAGATCAGGATGTGTTTTTGCATATCTAGAGAGTTGTTCTAAAAATTCTTCTGGCAAATCTATATGTATATTCTGGCCTGCAAGTTCCATAATTTCTTTACAGGCTTCTTCTATTGCTTTTTGGTCAAAAGATTTAGTAGATTTTACTGGGGATCTTGCAGCTTTACTTTTAGATTGTTTTGGTGCTGTTACAGCATTATCTTCTTCAACTAATTCATCTGCTATTAATAAAGCCATTGCATTATCTACTTGTCTCTTCAAATGCTCAGATTGAGCATATTTTGCTAAATAGTTTCTAGCCTCATAAGAGAGCCTGGTTATTGATAAATTCTCTAATATATAAACTACAAAAGGTTTAGTTGCTGAGTATTTTACAGATGGAGTGGTTATAACTCTTTGAATTTCAGCATTCACTTCTTCTAATGATGAAAAATATGGTGTTTTATAAGTGACTTCATATGAAGCTATCGCTTTAATAAGTTCAGCATCTTCTAATCCTTCTATATGGCTTGCAATAATATTTGCATATTTGTACCCATCCCTGCACACATTCTCCAAAGAATGTCTGAGCAATATTGCTTTAGTTGGAGATTCCATTCTTTCGAAAAGATTTAGATTATCTCTGTTCTGGAAAAATTTTAAAAATTCTGAACCGTGATTATGATTCAGCAAAACCACTAATTTTACCAAATTATTTTCAAGCGCAGTCAAAGAAAATACGGTAGTGTAAGGCACAATGTAGTCCTCATGTTTTTCTTTACTCGCTATATGATGCCTTGAATCATGTAACGTTTGAACTTTTGCTGTTGGTAACTGCGCATCTATATTCGCCCCATAATCCAATAATAGCTTGGTGATCATAGGGGAATTTGTCATCATAAGCGCTGTAGTCTTATCCAAATATTCAGTTTTTGCATCTGCACCATGCCCTAGTAATATCTCTGCTATTTCTACATTACCGAGAGCACAAGCAGTAAATAAAGGTGACTTACCTAAAATTTTTATTTCTAAATTTGCTCCTCTGCTCACCAACTCGCGAACAATGTCTGCATTTTGGTTATGTACGGCTGAATATAAAGATGTAGGACCTTCCGACACAATAATATGAGCCGAAGAGCCTGCACCGCCAGCATGCTCTATCCTAGGTCCATCTTTAGGTAACATGCGTTTATCAATTTCTGCGCCGTTATCTAATAACACTTTTAATGCAGCAAGATTATTATTCTGAGATGCGATCAATAGCGGAAAGCCAACACCTTCTTCTTCATAATTAACGTCCGCTCCAAACTCGATAAGTTTTTGCATGATTCTTGCGCAATTTAAATCTGCTGCGTTGTGTAATGGCGATCCTGCTCGAGGAGCAGAAAGGTTAACATAATCTCTCCTTTCTTCTGCGGCAACCTTACTGAGTAAAAAGTCAATTATTTCAAATTTTGTGTCTTCTGCTAATGTACCATTTAGAATAATATATTGCAGTAAAGTGTCTGAACCCACTCTTATATCATTAATTTTAGATTGGCTTGCTATATCATTAATGATACCCTTTTGAATATTTGCAATATCAGCGAAACTAGAAAATAAATTTACTCTAAATTGACCCAGCAAATCCTCTATTGGTTTTTTACTCATGATTTTTACAGATTTTATTGTTTTCTTCTAATGTATTAAGACAAATTAATGTAATTGTCAAGTGAAATTGCTGTATAAAGCATAAATGTAACACCTGAAAAATTAAGACCTTAATAAAATAAATCAATAAATAACGGGTATCAGCAAGTCTAGCTCAACTTACTCAATAGTATGAAAGATCGATTCTTCAGAAGCCATTCTTATTTGGAATTATATTTGTAACATTGAGATAAACCACTAAATTCTTTCAGAGAGCTTTGGGGCTATAATTAGCAAAAGGTCTTTAAATACCCCTTTTCCCCTTTGATGTAGCTTTGGGGTTTGATGTCTTTCTTATAGAATTGCTTCCAGGCTGCAATCATTTATCATTACCTCATAAGCAAGGGGTCATAGAATATGTAATAGCTGTGAGGGGTATAACCGAAGTTCTTATAGCTCAAATATGGCATAAAGTTCAGCCAAAAGATGGCGTGCGTTTTGCGGCTCATCTCACTCATGGATATAGGAATCTATGGGATGCACCAGCTTTGTTCCACAATATCATTCATTACCCGAAAGAGTAGCTTGGTGATATTTCTCTCACTTAAAAAAAGGTGAGGCAAAAAGTTGCATCCCATATTTATAAAGAAAATTATTCCTCTGAGCCAACCACGCCAACAGAAGATTCTCACGCTAACACCAAGCTCTCTTCGAGTGCGGATGGATACTCATCTCTTAATATTTCCCCTAAAGTTTTGAGTCAATGCCAGAACTATGGAATATGCTAAACAATCACAGTTAATATTAATTTAAGTCTGTAAAATGATTATCATAATGAGATAGTCTATCCTATTGGATATGCTTAGTTTGATAATATAAGAAAATAAAAATATATATTTTAACTTAAAAACCCTAGAGTCATTATGCCCAAAAAAAACATAGATTTAACTGACCAAAACTTCCAAGTAGACATGCAAAAATTAAAAGGCTTTTCTTCATTCTCGCAGCCTTCTAGGTATAACATAAGATCATTTATAGATTCTTTTAAAGAGAAGGAAGTAACCTATGTATCATACGATGGTACAGGCTCCGAAAAATTACAAATCAGAATCAAAAGACCTTCCTTGTGGGATAGAATCAAAGGCAAGAAACCTGAATTTATATTAATCTCAGGCAAAGAAACATATGTAAATGAATGTCTTGGAGCATTAAAAATAGATACTACTCGTCTCGAAGACAGAACAGCAGAAGTGCGACGTCCAGCAGAGAACCCTTATATGCCAGCAGAGACTAAAACAAAAACCATGCAACTAATATCTTACGTAAGAAGAGCGCAAACGTCTTCTCCCCCTCCGCCGCCTCAAAAAAAGAGTAGCAATCACGGAGCACATAAGCTTTAATTTACTTTTATTATTGTTTTACTGTGTAGAGCTTAAAAATCACAAAGCAAGGCAGACTCGAAATGTACCTTGCTTACCTTGCTGTTTTCTAAAATTACTCTGCGAATCCGCCGCCGCTAGCTGCTGCCTCTGCTGCATCTCCCATTAAATCTGCGACCCCGCCACCACTGGCCTCTGCACTAAATCCCAGCAGAGGACCATATGCTATTGCTGAGACGTCTCTGGCAACTTCAACTAAAGTTTTATAGCAATCATAATAATAAAGTGAACTATCTAAAGTTAAGCCTACATCTTTTATCTTATCTGTTAGAAGCTTTTTGCTATGTCCAGCATGTTGAAGTAATAATACACCAACAGCAACATCCATAGCTGGAACCACAGAAGTGTATCTAACATTCATCGAGAATACCTCACTAAATTCCTCATTCGTTACTTCGCATAACCTTTCAGTAAAAGCTTCTTTAAACTCATCTTTTTCGATAGCTGCGAATAATGCAACAGGGCCAGAATAGAGAGTTTGGACAGTTGTGGCCATTAATGTTTTTAAACCATCAAAATCAAATCCATCTAAATAAAATTTATAAAAAGATTTAATTTCATCAACTTTGCATTTCGTCGGATGAAAAGCTGGTCCTAATATAGCATTTGCTTGGCCTTCGAGCGGCTCACCACGAAATTCAGATAATGCAGATTTTGCATCTTCTAGACTATTCGCATTTTGAATTTGCGCGAGAATTGCATACATAATTTTTACCTTATAATTTGTTAATTTGTAACTAACATAAATTTTATATTATTTTTCACGATATTCAATAAAATTTTTTAAGCAATATTGCTATAAACAAAGTTTTAATTAATTAATTTAACTTCTTTCTGGTTTATTCATTGTTGTTCCTATAAAAATTTCTCTATCTCACCAGCATAAACTTCAGCAACTTTTTGTTTAGATTCAATAATATTATAAGCATTTTTGGTCATTTCATCTTTCTGCTCTTTTGGCCATATCAAAACTTCTTTTAGCTTCTCTTCGAGCTCCGCTGCATCACGCGCTTGTATAGCAGCATTTTTGCCAAGAAACTCTTCCGAAATTTCTTCAAAATTCCTCATATCAGGCCCGTATAGAATTAAAGATGCATGCATAGCAGGCTCTAAAATATTATGCCCTCCAATTGTAAAGCTTCCTCCCATAAAAGTAATTGGCTTTAATTTAAAAATCATAGCCATTTCACCAATAGTATCCAAAATAAATATATCTGTTTCTTTCTTTATCTCTTCTTTGGATGTGCGTGTTATATAAGCCAGGCCCTTCTCTCGTAACATTGAGATAATCTCATCTGTTCTTTCCGGATGCCTTGGCGCTATAATTAGCAAGAGATCCTTAAATTCTTTTTTTAGTTTAAGAAATATAGAAGATATAATTTCTTCTTCCCCTGGGTGAGTGCTTGCAGCGAATATCACACGTCTCTTGCCAATAGAATCTTTTATTTTTTTCAATAAAATTTCATCAATTTTATTTTCTTTTTGAATATATTTCAGGTTACCACTAAGTTTAATATTACTAAATCCTAAAGCCTCATATCTCATTTTATCAACAGTGCTTTGCACAAGAGTTGCGCTAAAGCATTCTGCTATATTTCTGATAACAAAACTGAAATTTTGCCATTTGGAAAAAGACCTAGCAGAAATTCTTCCATTAGCTAAAATTACAGGGCAAGTTTTTTGTGCCTCGTATAAAATACTTGGCCATAATTCCGATTCTATAAATATCGCAAGCTTCGGGTTCCAATAATTCAAAAATCGCCTAGAAATAAAAATATTATCAATTGGGAGGAATTGATGGGTAATTAATTCTTTATTTGCTTCCTCATTATAGCTTTTCATTCTCTTTGCAACTAATTCTGCAGAAGCTTTTGTTCCGGTAGTAATTAAAAAATTCTGCTCTTGATTAATTTTCAACAAAATATCAATAAGCAAAAAAGCAATTATAGATTCGCCAACGCTCGCAGCATGAAGCCAAATTAAATTCTTTTTCTCCACATCACTTGCAATAGCAAGTCTTTCCAGCATGCGAGAAGAATCTTCTTTCTTTTTAATCACCCTAGAAGCAAGCAATAACATTTGAAAAGGAAAAGCTAGAATGCTAATTAAATATAAAAACCATTCATAAAAGCATTTATTTTTTTCTTTTGTTTCTAGCATTTTGTTTGCCTCTTTTAGTGAAGCGCGAAGTAAATTATCATCTATTTCTTTTTCTCCCGTAGCGCTTATAGGAGACTGAAATACAACATTAATATTCGAAAATGGTAGAGGCAGACGGAATAAATCCCAGCTTTTAAACTGAATATATTTTGAAGAAGAAAACCCAACAGCTATTATTTTGCTAGAAGTTTTGTTAGCTATAGCCATGATGTTGCTATTGACTTGCTCGCGGGGGCCACGGGGCCCATCTGGAGTAATCACAATATTGCCCTTAGATTTTAGGGTTTGCAATATGTTTCTCAGAGCTGAGCTTGCTTGCTTATTCGTAGAACCAGATATAATCGAGCAGCCGGTATTTTTTGCAACTGATGCAACAATTTTACCATCAGAATGGCTGGAAATTAGCGCTGTCATTTTAGGCCCCATCTGTCCCAAAATCATAACCCCTAAAGCAATTTGCTGGTGCCAGAAAGCAAAGATATTATTATGAGAATTCAAAAGAGCTTCATAGTCAAATGAACCCCTATATTGGATATTTACCTTGCTAGTAATTTTTACAATCCATATATAGGAATAAATTAGCTTTCCTATTAAATTTTCAAGTAATGTAGATTTTAGAATTTTCTTGAACATCATTAATAATTTCTTTTAAGGTCCTGGCAAGCAGTTTTAATTCTAGTGCAAGCTTCTTTTAAAATCTCTCTGCTTGTTGCTGTTGAAATCCTAAAATGCCCTTCCATTCCAAATGCAATCCCAGGCACCACAGCAACTTCAGCAAATTCTAATAAAAAGTTAGCAAAATCATTACTATTTGCTATCGTCTTTCCATTTTTATCAATTCTGCCAAGTAGCTTCTTGCAAGATGGAAAAACATAAAATGCGCCTTCTGCCTTATGGCACTCAATTCCTTCTATTTCGTTTAAAATCCCAACAACGATATCTCTTTTTTTCTCAAACTCAGCTGAATTTGGTTTAATGAAGTCCTGAGTTCCATTTAATGCTTCTAGGGCTGCATATTGTGCGATAGAACATGGATTAGATGTAGACTGAGATTGAATAATATTCATAGCTTTAATCAGCTCACTACTGCCAGCACCATATCCAATCCTCCATCCAGTCATGGAATAAGATTTAGAAACACCATTAACAATAAAGGTTCTGCTCTTTAATTCTGGGCATGCATTTATAATATTAAAAAACTGTAAATCCTCAAAAATAATATGCTCATAAATATCATCAGATAATATATTAACGTGCGGATTTTGCTTAAGCACTTCAGCAAGAGCCGCAAGTTCTGCTTTGGTATATGCAGCTCCCGTAGGGTTGCTTGGCGAATTAATGATCAACCATTTTGTTCTCTCAGTTATAGAAGATGCAAGTTGCAAAGGAGTTAACTTAAATCCATTCTCAATCGGACAATCAACAATCACAGGCTTGCCTCCTGCAAGAAGAACCATATCAGGATATGAAACCCAAAAAGGAGCAGGTATAATCACCTCATCATCTTCGTCTAAAGAAGCCATAAATAAATTATATATAACTTGCTTGCCTCCAGAACTAGCCATCACTTCTTTGGAATTATATTCTAGATTATTTTCTCGTTTGAATTTATTGATTATAGCTTCCTTAAGCTCAGCTATACCGTCAATATTTGTATATTTTGTATAGCCTGAATTTATTGCATTAATTGCAGCAAGCTTAATATTATTAGGGGTGTCAAAATCCGGCTCTCCAACACTTAGAGAAATTATTTTTTTCCCGAGTGCTTTTAATTCATTAGCCTTTTGTGTAACGGCTAACGTAGGAGATGGTTTAATTTTATTCATCTTGCTAGAAATTTTATGCATAAATTTAACTCTATAACTAATTCTTGTTGCGAAAAAAAATATTATATGTGAACATAGGCGCCAAATCAAATAATCTTAACTCAAAAAGATTGGGGCATGAATTTTTTTCGTAAAATTATAGGTATATTCTCTCCTACAAAACTATTATCTAAAATTAAAAATTGCGGCCTATCGATAAAAAATTATATAACATCTTTTATCTCTCATTTTGATATTATAAGAGAAGCAAATATATCTCTCGGCAAATTTCACCTACAAAATGGTAATTTCAAGGATGCAACAATAAGATTTTGGATTACTAACAAGCTATTTGCTCCTAATGATCCTGAAAATTTATATTGGGGTGGCTGGGCAGATATTCTACAAAAAAAATATGGCAGCGCCGCAGAAAAACTTAAAGATAATAGCCATGATCAAATAGGGCTTTATAATTATATCACAGGATTTGAATCTGCTAAAATAATACCTGAAAAAATATATGAAGAATATGAATCTCTTTCTAAGGCTTTTGCTATCAAAAAATTTTACAATGATAAAATAAATTTATTTGATATATTTGTAGAAAAGTTATCAGCCTATCTTCCAAAATCAAATTGGGATAACACGAAAGGCAAATATACCTTACTTGAGATTGCTTCTTATCCATTTATGATAGAAGAAATTTCAAAACATCTGCCAGAGCCTAATTTAATTGACACAGTAAATTTCTCACAAGAACCAACCAAAAACGCAAAAAACTACAATGAGAAAGTAAAAATCTATCATGAAATCATGATAGAATCTAAAAGTAATTTTTTAGCTGAACTATCAAAAAAATACGATACTATTATATCTTTTGGCAGCCTTGCTTATCAGCATGATCTAAAAAATAATTTTAAAACGATCAAAAATTTGCTAGCAGATGATGGAATATTTGCATTTATTATACCTAAAGGCAACAAAACCGAGCTTGTACCTTCAGAAAATTATTATACTTATAATGAAAATTATGTAAGAGAAAACTTAAAGCTTGCTGATTTTGAATTAGTGAGTATAAACACAATAGTAATATCTAAAGATTATGAATTTTTTGTCATAGTAACGAAATGAAGACAATTTTATCTATCATATTATCATTATTATTCTCTTTTAGCGCGCTAGGGGAAAATACAACTTATAAATTTGGTTACTCTCTCGATGATGCGGCAGAGGCAGAATGTAACGATCTCCCAGATCCATTTGAAGTAGTCAATAGAAAGATCTTCTATTTTAACTCCTTTTTAGACTATATCATCTTAAAGCCAGTTGCTAAAGCATACGGCAAAATATTTAACGATTATACAAGGAATAGAATAGGTGATTTTCTTGATAACATTCAAGAACCACTTACAACTGTAAATTATGGATTGCAAGGAAATATAGATAAAATCCTCCAAAGCTTTTGGCGTTTTGCAATTAACTCAACTTTGGGTATAGGCGGCGCTTATGATCTTGCAACTGAAGCTGGCATAACTCCAAAGCCACAAACTTTTGGCGCCACGCTAGCCTATTATGGCGCTAGCTCGGGGCCTTATATAGTTCTTCCAATTTTAGGAAGCACAAACATGAGAGACATGTGGGATGTGATTGCAGCAGATGATGCTCTTAATCCTATGAAATATCATATGAATAAATATCAAAAACGCTCATATTCAGCAGCAAGAGTAGTTCATAAACGTAATGAGATAATGCCTTTCACAGATTATATCTCAAGAAATTCTACAGATCCTTATGTATCTATTAGAAGCGCGTTGCATCAGAGAAGAGAGAGTATGTTAACCTATCCTTACTCTTACAAATGCGGCCTAAGAAATAACACTAAATAACTTCTATCCCCCCTTGAAATAGTAGGATAGAAGTTTCGCGCAATTAATTATCCCACTATCCTCCGGATATAGGTCTAATCTCACAACTTAAATATCTCTAATATTTATACTTAATCGCAACACCTAAAGTATTTTTTTTACTGAAATTTTTATACTAAGTAGAAAAATACTATAATCTCTGCAACCAAAATGTTAAATTAATCTAGCTTGTTATTCGATTGAACAATAGAATATAGAAATAGCTTATTAAATTATTAAGTATGCAAATGATAAAACAAAAAATTTTAAAATTACTCTATTCTTTTTTAATCTTGATATTTTCTTCAAAAGTTTTAGCTGATAGTCCTTCTATGCCAGGAATTAAAAAAATCACAGACAAAGGCGAACTCGTTGTAAGCTTCACCCCGCAAACTACAACCTTATTCACAGAAGTAGATAAAGATCAAAATCTCTCAGGGATAGACGTAGAAATTGCTGAATTAATGGCGAAAGAGTTAGGTGTAAAATTAAAAATCACCACCACAGCACCAGACTGGAATGGAGTTATCGATGAAGTGGCAAATGCTAAGGCGGATATTGGTATATCTTTCCTAAGCGTAACTCCAACACGAAGCAAAAAAGTTTTATATACAACCCCTTATATCCAAGTAAGGCAAGCTTTATTATTTAATAACCTAAGTGTTGCACTTCAGCATAAAAAAGGGGTTAATTTAATCAAAGACATGTTTACCAATAAAGAAGGTTTGACCTTAGGAGTAAATGCAGGTTCCAGCTATGTTGATTTTGCTAACCACTTATTCCCCGGATGCAAATTAAAAGGGTATGAAACTATTGAAGAGTTAATGAATGCTACTATTAAACGAGAGATAGATGCCATGATAACAGATGAGAGTGAAATATTTCACGCTCTTAGAAAAAACCCAGGTCTGAAAGTAAAATTAACTGAAATTGCTCTTCAGGATGCACCGGATTTAATTTCCATAGCTGTTGATCCTAAAAATAGAGACCTATTAGATTTTGTAAATAATATACTAAAAGTAAGGCAAGTTAGTTATACCGTGAATTCCGCTTATCTACACACGTTAGAAAAGCAAAAATTCCAAGCACAAAATTAAAAAGAGAAGGAAGTAAATGTCCATAATAAAAAAAATATACCATAACGAATATACAATAATAGGATCAATGATACTTGGCATTATCTTTGGGATAACATTCAAAGATATAGCTCATACTTATTCTGATTTAGGAAAAATTTATTTAAATTTATTACAAATCTCAGTTATTCCTCTAGTAATTTTGACAATAATCATATGCGTTTTCCATATGTATGAATCTCCAAAACATATAGTATCTAAATCAGCTATTTACGGATTCGGGCTAATAGTCATTTCTCTTGCAATTGCTGTCGGAATCACTCTTATAATCAAGCCATGGACATATATCACTGATCTTAGCGATTTTAATAGCTTGTTTTCTGACACTATAACAGAAAAACCTATAGAAAAATTAGCAACAGATAGCTATGGAGGCCAATCTAATCCAGGTGTTTTACAATTTATTACAAAAACAATCCCGACTAATATTTTCAATGCTTTAAATTATAATAATATGCTTCAAATAATATTTGCAGCTGGCATAATAGGTTTTGGTTTTTATAAAGCAGCGGAAAAATCTACTACAGCAAAAAATGTAAAAGAGAAATTTTCTTTTGGCCTTGAAGTTTTTACTACAATAAATAATAAAATTATTTCTTTCATGCCAATTGGGGTATTTTTCCTAATGGCGAACCAATTTTCTTATGTAGATTTTAAAGCTTTACATGCAGTTATAATGCTCACAATAACGATTATCTGCGCATTATTAGCTGTGATATTTTTAAATGTAATGATTATATGGGTTAAAAGCGGCAGTACATTTGGTAATTTTTTAAATGCCTTCTCTTCAACATTTTTAATTCTAATCACTACCATGTCTTCAATCGTAGCCCTTCCTAAATCAATGGAGAGCCTCAGAAAATTAAAATTCTCAGAAGCAGCAATAGACATGGTAATGCCTATTGGAGTATCTTTACTTAGAGTCGGGACAATGATATTTTTTTCAATTGCAACTTTATTTATTATGGGATTATTCGACGTTCCCATTACTCTAGAAAAATGCGTATTTCTTTCATTAGCTTCTATTTTTGCAGCTATGTCTACTGGTGGCGCTACAGGAGTAGTAGCAATGCAAATGATCTCTATAATATTAGAGCCATTAGGCCTGCCTTTAGGCGGTACAGTTGCTATTTTAATAGCGATAGACGTGATAGTAGATATATTTGATACTTTTGCTAATCTTACTGGAAATGCAGCTATAGTTGCTCTTGCTAGCACAGCCGAGGACAAAAAGTAAATTAATATTAGTGCTACTTGTTTTTTCTATATAATTTCCTCATCAAGTTTAAAATATGAGGAAATTCTCTATGTTATCCTAGAATAAAGAAAGATTACTATTGACCATAGGGCATAGAAAGATTATTTTCTGCTTGCGCTTTTTGAAGAAAAAAGGTGTAGATTTAGCAAAACTTAGAATCTAATTTGTTTATCAAATCAGATTATTAGCACCCGTAGCTCAATTGGATAGAGCACATGACTACGGATCATGAGGTTAGGGGTTCGACTCCTCTCGGGTGCGCCACAAATTTTTCAAATAAACCCACCTTAGATTAAGCTAATATTACCAAGTTTCAAATTAAATAGATGCCTGAATTTTAAAGCGAAGCGCCGGAGCGTATTTATTATACGTGAGGATAGCTGAGCCTTGCTAAATTCATTCAGATATTTAAGAATGCGATGGAAAAATTCGTACCAAGTTTCAAATTAAATAGATGACTGAATTTTAAAGCGAAGCGCCGGAGCGTATTTATTATACGCGAGGATAGCTGAGCCTTGCTAAATTCATTCAGATATTTAAGAATGAAACTTGGTAGGCTATATTAGGGCCACAGGACTTCAGGCGGCATAGACATTAATATCGCCTCAACATTTCCACCGGTCATAAGGCCGAATTTAGTGCCTCTATCATACAGCAAATTAAATTCCACATATCTTCCTCTTTTAATGAGCTGAGCCCTTCTTTGCTCATCTGACCACACATCCCACATTTTGCATTTAATAATATCGGAATAAATATCTCTAAAAGTTTTCCCGACATCTTGAGTAAAAGCGAAATCTTTTTCAAAATTACCGCTATTTAAATAGTCATAGAATATTCCACCAACGCCTCTTGCTTCTCCTCTATGCTTTAAGAAGAAATATTTATCGCATTCTTCCTTAAACTTGCTGTAATATTCTTTGTCATATTTATCGCATGCTTTTTTAAAAGCATGATGAAATTTTTCTGTTTCCTTTTCATCTGGAAATATAGGAGTAAGGTCCCCGCCTCCTCCAAACCATGATTTAGAAGTTTCTATATATCTAGTATTGAAATGCGCAGCTGGAACTATAGGAGAGCGCATATGCGAAACTAATGAAATGCCAGTTGCAAAAAAGTTAGGATCACTGTCAGCCCCCGGAATTTCACTCGCAAATTCTTTAGAAAATTCTCCATAAACAGTTGAAATATTAACTCCAACTTTTTCAAAAATATTCCCCCGCATAACAGACATTTCACCACCGCCACCGCCTTCTCTTTCCCATTTTTTCTTCTCAAATTTTCCAGGATAAAGATTATTTTGCTCTGCATATTCCACTTCAATCGTTTCAAAAACATTACAGATAGAATTTCTTAATTCGTCAAACCACTCAGCCACTATTTTTCTATTATGTTTCATATATTTATTTTATTATTTTTAAAATTTCTTTAGCTGCAATTTCGCTAGCCTTTCCTTCTTTAGATTGAAGTGATTTAATGATTTTTGATGTTTCATCTAACTGTTCTTTCACTAATTGATTATTTCCTAAAAGCTTGATTACATTGCTTGCTAAAATTTCCGGCTCACATTTTTCTTGTAAGAATTCTGGTATAATTTCTTTATCAGCTATGATATTCACAAGCGTTGCATATTTTATCAATGCGACTGATTTAATATATCGCCAGCTTAAGAAATTCATTTTATAAGCAACAATTTGAGGGGTATTATGAAGTGCTATTTCAAGAGAATTAGTTCCGGATTTTGCAATAGCAAGACTAGAAGCTTTATATGCCTCGAATCTATCTTCATCAACCACCAAGGCATTAGTTAACCCTGCTTTATTTACATATTGAGTAATAATCTTTTTAGCTTCAATATTTGCAGCTATAAAAACAAAATTCGCATCTAATTTTCTAGATAATATTTTAATAGTTTCGGCAAAAATAGGCATATGTCTTTTTATTTCTCCTACTCTACTGCCAGGAGTTAAACAAACTAATTTTTTTTCTTGATCTATATTATATTTATTTCTAAATAATCCTCCATCTTCACAAATTTTTTGCTCAAAAGCGAAATGGCCCACAAATTTTGCATCTAATCCTTCTTTGAGAAAATATTGAGGCTCGAAGGGAAGCAACGTAAGCAAAAAATCATAAATTTTAGCAAATTTTTTAGCTCTCTCAGGTTTATAAGCCCAAACACTTGGAGCAACAACATGCACTAATTTTGCTTTTACGAAATTTTTGACATTAGAGGCCACCCTAAAACAAAAGCCAGGAGAATCTATAGTAATTAAAATATCAGGGCTGAATTTAATGATTTCTTCTTCGGTATATTTTATCAGTCTCTTTAACTTAAAAATATGAGGTAAAATTTCAAAAAACCCCATTAAATTAATGTTTTTAATATCGAATAAACTTTTAATTCCGGCAAGAGCCATTTTCTCTCCACCGATGCCTGCAAATATTATTTCTTCTTTTGAGTATTTTTTCAGCTGCTCAATTAACAAAGCCCCAATTTTATCACCAGAAGCCTCGCCTGAAATTATAAAAATTTTTTTCATTTTTCTAAATTATGAAGAGATTTTTTTCACGTTTAATCTATTGCCAGTTTTCTTTCTACAATTCCAGCAATATACACAAAAGACAAAACCACAATATAGTAGCAGCAAGCGGCAGTTAGCATAGGGACTAAATAATTATAATGCTGGGATGCAACCATTTGTGCTCTTCTAAGTATCTCAGCTTCACCGATGATAGAAATAATTGCTGTTTCTTTAAGCATATTTATTAATTCATTTATCAAAGCTGGTAGAATTTTTCTTACAGCTTGAGGCAAAATAATATAGATCATCATATTTCTTTCAGAAAGTCCCAGAGCTTTCGCTGCTTCAAACTGTCCTTTATCTATAGAATTAATGCCGCTTCTGATAATTTCAGAAACATAGGCACCTGAATTTAATGAAAATGAAATAACAGCCGCTGTAAAAACAGAAATTTTAACTCCAAGTAGCCCTGGTAATACATAATAAATAATACTAAGCTGAATCATGAGAGGAGTGCTTCTAAAAAAGGATGCATAGCTTCCAGCAAGAAAACTTGCCACCTTAGATTTGCTCACTTTAGCAAAGGCAATGATAACCGCTATAAATAAACCTATAAACACAGATATAAAAGTATATTGAAGGTTAATCAATAAACCCTTTGCAATAAATAAAATTTCAGGAAACCAAATATGTAAAAATTCTATCATGACTTTATAACAATTGTGCCAGATAAAATGTCATGTATCGCTCTCTTATCTTTTCTGAAAACTATAAAAAAAGCACTAATGAATAAAAAAAGATAGCTTATATATCTTATCACGCATGCCTTGAAACTCGGTTTATTTTGGGTTTTATAATCTATCACTTTCATTTTAAAAATATATTTAATAAAAGTTGTCCCAAATTTCCACCAAGAAAAAATAAAATATATTCCAAATAAAAAGAATTGGACAAATATCATCTCAATAAAATAAATAGAATAGCTATTGGCTGTTAAATATTCCCTGAATTTATCATGTGTAATCACAATTTGAATATCTTCGGGCGCAGAAACAATTAGGCTATTTGCTTCAATAAAATCTGCGAAATGAAATTTAAAAAGAGATAAAATCATTATCTTTAATATTGGAGAAGCAATTATAGAGACAATCATAAAATCAAGCATCCCAGTAACGATCCTAACTACTAATCCAGGGAAAATAACCTGCTTCTTGGTATAAAATTCTTCAGTCATTTTTTATCTCAGCCAAAATTTCAATCTACTGCCAAGAGAGATCATCACTTTTTCTGCATTAGGAGAAACCATGTCAAACTGAGCTTTTCCTTTTATTATAGTATTAGGAGCAATTTCTAGCCCAGCATTTTCAGTATAGGCCTTACGCAGCACCCCACCAGATTTATCTAAAAGTTTTAACTCCACTAAAGGAATTTTTTGTTTTTCAGAAGTTCTGTTTGCAATGCTATATTCTAGGGTGACATTTTGATTTAGCTGGTTATAGCTATGATGAATATTTTCTATTCTCATCCCTTCGTCTATACACATGCTACCGCACATACCAATTTTACTAGTAAAGCTTGGAAAAAACATCCATATTGTCATAAAAATCAAGAGGGTTAAGATGCCTGGCGCAGCATATAAAATCTTACTAATCTTCACTGGAATCACAGCTGGCAGGTTTGCACCAGGCACTTTTATTTGATGCTCAATTCTTTCTACCAAAATTTGCTGCGACAAAAAGTTTTCTTCAGGCAGCGTAGCGTGCCAAATATTTTTGCATTTTGAGCATTTGACTCTCCTACCAGTAGCACCAATTTGCGCAGGAGATACAAAAAAGCCTGAATTACATTTCGGACAAGAAATAATCATTATTTTCTATCTGGATTAATATTGACTAAAAGATATGATCTTTTAAGCTATATGGCAAGAAATTATTGAATGCGAATTTATGAAAAAATATGTAAGCCAAATAGAAGAAATTTGGGACAAAAGAGAAAGTTTACTTTCGGATAGAAATTCTGAAAATTTCAAATCTGCTAGAAAAATCGTTAGAATAGTTATAGACGATCTCGACAAAGGGAAAGAAAGAGTTTGCATTAAGCATGAAGGAAATTGGATTGTTAATGAATGGACTAAAAAAGCAATCTTGCTTAGTTTTTTGGTGCATGAGAATGAGCAATTTAGCGCAGGGCCATTCCAATGGTTTGATAAAGTAAGGCCAAAATTTAGTGAAGATTGGACAGAAGAAGATTTTATAAAAGAAAAGCTTAGACTGGTCCCAGGTTCTTATGTTAGAAAAGGTGCTTATATAGGTAAAAATACTGTAATAATGCCTTCTTTTATTAATTTAGGCGCATATATTGACGATAATTCTTTAATTGATACCTGGGCTACAATAGGTTCTTGCGCTCAAATAGGCAAAAATTGTCATATTTCCGGAGGCGTAGGAATAGGAGGCGTATTAGAGCCTCTTCAGGCAAATCCAGTTATAATTGAAGATAATTGTTTTATAGGAGCTAGAAGCGAAATAGCAGAGGGTGTAATAATAAAAGAAGGATCCGTGATTTCTATGGGCGTCTTTATCGGTGCATCTACGAAAATAGTAGATAGAGAAACAGGTGAAATTATATATGGACAAGTTCCTCCATACTCTGTAATAGTGCCAGGAACGCTCCCAAATCAAGACCCAACAAAACCATCTTTATATTGTGCGGTTATTATTAAAAAAGTTGATGAAAAAACTAGAGCAAAAACTTCAATTAATGAAATATTACGAACCTAAAAATAATGCTATCTTTATATCATCATATTTTTTGTACAAAATCTCGTTTTGCAAGCATATTAATGCTAGAAGCTGGGATTAATTATACCCCAGTGCCAATTAGCTTTTGGTCAGAAACTCATAAATTATCAACAATAGATCCAATAGGAGAATTACCAATATTAACTAATATAGTTGGAGCAGAAATTCCTCGAGGTGGGGAGGTAATTGGTGGTTTATATCCTGTTATTGAATATATTTTTGACCTTACCCCGGATTTTCATTTATTGCCCCAGTCAACTCAAGAAAAGGCTTTAATGCGGAAAATTATTTATTGGATAAATTCTCGTTTTGAACAAGAAATTACGAGATATATACTCAATGAGAAATTTATAAAGCTCGTCTCTCATGATAAGACTGGTCCAAGAACAGAGTTTATTAGAGCAGCTAAAATCAATTTAGCTCATCATCTGAATTATCTATTATCTTTTATAGAATCAAATGGCAATCTAGCATCCAGGCAAATTTCTGCAGCGGACATTTTTCTTGCTTCTCATATTTCTATTTTAGATTATTTTGGCGAAATAAACTGGGAAAAATCGCTTTTTTTGAAAGAATGGTATGTTTCTATTAAATCGCGCCCATCTTTTAGAAAAATATTATCTGAGAGAGTGAATTTAATTAAACCTCCAAACTATTATGAAGAGCTAGATTTTTAAATTAGGTCATCTCGGACTTAGGTCCCGGATCTCAGCAGACTTTCAAGGGATTCCGGGTCTAGCACGGAATGACTCTTCTCGAAGTCTTTTCGAAATTCATGTGAATATTTAAGAATAAAACAATAACTCTAATATCAAGTTTTAAATTAAATAGACTCTTGAATTTTAAAGTGAGGCGCCGGAGCGTATGTTAATAAGTGAGGATAGCCGAATCTTTCTAAATTTATGGAAATATTTAAGAATAAAACAATAACTCTAATATCAAGTTTTAAACTAAATAGACTCTTGAATTTTAAAGTGAGGCGCCGGAGCGTATGTTAATACGTGAGGATAGCCGAATCTTGCTAAATTCATGTGGATATTTAAGAATAAAACTTGATATTTTAGATTTTACTAGATTTAATCATCCGTGCCTTATTAGAATCCCAGCTATATTGAGTATTGATTGTTTTTACTTCGGTAACTATTAAGTCGCCATTTTCTAGCTGAGCTACATCAGATCCATTTTGTAAGGATTCTATTATTAGCGGTGTTGATTTACAGATATACTTCAAATCCTCGAAAATTTCATAGTTTTGATTTTCTACGTCACTTTTTTTTGTCATTCTGTATCTCTTTGTTCATATATTAATAATAATTTACCATAAAGCAAAGAAGATTGCAATCTTAATTTACAAAATAAAACCTTTATTAATTTTTTTTACTATTATCTTCAGGACAATAAATCCTACTTGAAATATTCTAAAATTTTCTTAGCGACATTTTTGGAAATTCCTTCTATCTTGCTCAGCTCTTCTATAGAAGCGGATTTAAGAGACTCTGCTGAGCCAAAATGATTTAGCAATTTCTTCTTTCTACTAGCTCCTATTCCAGGAATTTCATCTATCAGAGATGCACTAATCGCAGCTGATCTTTTTTTTCTATGTCCTGTAATTGCAAAACGGTGAGCCTCATCCCTTAGCACCTGTAGATATTTCATAACCTGCGCATTATTACTCAGGGTAAAAGATTCTCTGCCAGGCATGTGGAAAGATTCACCACCAGCATCTCTCTTCTCACCTTTAGACATACAAATAAAAGGAATATTAATTCCCTCTTCTTTAAAGAATTTTTCAACTAAATTCATATGCCCCTTCCCTCCGTCAATAATCATTAATGAAGGAATTTTGCCATTTTCTTTTTTTATTTTATTAATTCTGCGCAGCAACACCTCTTTAAGCATTTGATAGTCATCTCCGCCAAAATTGCTAGTATTAGTAGTAATCGTGAATTTTCTATATTCATTTTTTTCAAAGCCTTCTGGCCCTGCAACAATCATAGCTCCAATTGCAAATTTCCCCATAATATGGCTGTTATCATACACTTCAATTCTTTCAGGAAGTTCTTCTAAATCTAATAATTTTTGCAGGTCATAAAGCTTGGAGCTAGATTTCACTAATTCTTTAATGTAAGAATTTAATGTCTCATCGGCATTAAGCAAAACATGATCAAATAATTTTTTATATTTTTTATTTCCAGAAGTAAGAAATTTAGTTTTAACATTATGTAGCCTATATAAAGCTTCTTCAATCTCATTTTTTTCTTCTAAATCGATATTTATCAAAATTTTTTCAGGAGGAATTCTGGTCTGGTAAAACTGCCCTATAAAACAAGATAGAACTTCATGGGGAGAAATTCCTTCTGCATGTTTCGGAAAGTAATTTTTAAACCCATAATTTTGCCCAGCTCTATAGAAAAATACGGTAGCAGAATAGATCTCTGATTTTTGCAAAATCACAATCACATCATAATCATGCGCATCTATAATCGATTCTTCATAATTAGTTTGAATATAGCTTAATGCTTTAATTATATCCCTAATTTCTCCTGCTTTTTCAAATTCCATTTTTTCAGAAAATTTTTGCATTTCTTCTGATAATTCTTCCTGAATTTTTATGCTTTTTCCTTTTAAAAAGTTGATTGCATGTTTCACAGTTTCAGCATAGTCTTCTTTACTAATTTTATTAACGCAAGGAGCTGAGCATCTTTTTATTTGATATTGCAGGCATGGTCGTTTTCTTGCTGCAAAATAAGCATCAGAACAAGCTCTAAGTTTAAAAATTTTCTTGAGGTTATTAATGGCTTTTTCCGTATCCGAAATAGAAGCAAAAGGGCCAAATATTTCGCCTTCCTTGGATTTTTTTCCTCTGTATTTCGAAATTTGTGGATATTCATGTTGCGTTGAAATTTTAATATAAGGAAAAGATTTATCATCTTTTAGCAAAATATTAAATCTGGGTTGATGGAGTTTAATCTGCTGAGCTTCTAAAAGAAAGGCTTCAGCTTCAGATTTAGTAACTAAATATTCTGTTTTTTGAGTTAAAAACACCATCCTTGCAAGCCTAGTTGGAATATCTTGCTTTGAGTAGTATAAAACTCTCTTTTTTAAATTTTTTGCTTTTCCTATATATAAAAGCTCATCTTTCTCCCCTAGCATTTTATATATGCCAGGCTTCTCAGGTAGGTTAGCGCAAAAATTCTTTATTAAATCAATTCCGTACATTAGAGAGGATTTTATTTTATAATCAAAAGATATTATATCATTTAGGCATAATGGAATATATTAAATATTATCATCCCGGGACTTGATCCAGGATCTCAGAAGACTTTCACGGGATTCCGGGTCGAGCCCCACTAGTGTCCGGGATAAATTTATCATTAGAAAGCTCCGAAGCAAATTTGGTATTTTTCATTCAAGCTTGTGTGCTTAGTGGGAGGTTTTAATGGCGTGTGGCTTGAGAAGATAGCAATCTTTATCCAAGATAATAAATCAATA
>CAMCRO010000005.1 GCA_945877265.1 Rickettsia typhi
CTGATTATCTGAGCAACAAAAAGGAAAATACTAGAGAAACTCAAGCTAAAATTAAATGCAAAGTTATTAATCTCATAATCGCAGCTTAAAACACCTACCTCCAAATACCTCCATTAATTTATACACCTCCTTCCATGCAACAACGCCGAAACAAGTTCAGGATGACTAAAGAAGGGCGTCATGCCGCACTTGATGGGGAATCTTGCGAGGTTTGATGAGATCCGGGACCTAAGTCCGGGATGGCTTTGTTTTAGAGATGCGTTGTTTTAGAGATGAGATCTTGAAACAAGTTCAGGATGGCGTTGTGCATCCCAGGCTGTGCGGGGGTGACAAACGATGAAGATAATTGTTATTCCGAACCATCCTCACCAATAAGAGTAGGCATATCAGGATCAACAAAATGAGGTGCTGGATGACCATGAGAAGATCCTTTTCCCTCATTATCTTCAGATCCATCATTATCTTCAGATCCATCAGCATCCTCAGCTCCTTCTTCTGATACTGTCTCGAGAGGAGGCAGATCATCATATATGCCATCTGTAATAACAGTTGGGCTGGTGTCTCTTGCTTCTTCATCTTGTTCATATCGATTCAAGTGCATTTTAAAGAATTCTATATTATTAAAAAATTTATATAAATCTGCAGATTTTCCTCCATCACCACTTTTAGGGAGGAATTTATCTTTTGATGCATGGTCTCTATGGGAGCCTGTGGTTTCTCCAGTAGTAATATATTTTAAAGTCCATCCGCTTTTTGTATCTGTAAATTCTAACAATTCGTTAAAATTATCAGATAAAGTTTTTAATTCACGCTTAGAAGTCTTTTCTTGAGCGTAAATTTTTGCTAAGATTCTATCAAAATTCTTAGTAAGAGATTGAGCGCGTTCTTCTGTATTATCTGATCCGCTATCTTTTGATTCATCTTCATGAACAGCAGCTTTTCCCGCACCTGCTGCTGCGCAATCACCTTCTTCGTATTCATCACCTACGAATTCTGAGATTTCTCTATCATCTTTATGAACTGGATCTTCTTCATCTTCATGAACATAACCTTTTCCGGCACCTGCTGCTACAACAGAGGTGGCATAAGTTGCTGTTGTGCAAACTGTTGTTCTATCGTCTATGCCGGCAAATTTATCTAGCACAGCTTTTAAGATGCCATCTGTAGTATTTTCTATATATGCTTTCAGAAACGCAACTGGCACTTTATTTTTTATTTTATATAAACATTTAGCGTTATCATGAGAAATTTGTTTCGCAAATTCTGCTTGCAAAACAGCTTTTTCAAATTTGTCTAAAAATTTCTGTTGTTCTTTGCTATCTAATTTTCTTTCTGGTTTTGAGAAAGATCTTTTTACTTCAGATCTGAAAGAAGCTATTTTGGATGTTGAATATTTTATTAGATTATCTAATGATAGTGTTCCATCAAATGCGGATGATTCAGCAGTTTCAACATGAGGTGTTGGTTCGGCTGTTGAAAGAAGACCATGAAGATTCAGGCTAGGTAATTTTATACGAAGAGAGTTAAGTGATTTTAAAAAATCTTTGCAATTTACAAAAATGCCAGATGCTCTAGCAGATGACAATTCTAAGCACAAATCTTCAATTGCTTTTATATCTGCATCTAATTTAGCTTGATCAAAATCTTTAGGTTTAGCAGATTTGCTCTTTGATAACTTTTGCTGTTCCATTTTATTCAACTCTTCAAATATATGAAAAAACTCTCCTTTTATATATTGAAGTTTTGTGTGAAGTTCTTCAGCTTCCTTATATCTTTTTAAATATTTTATGACAGGTGAATCAAAGTCTCTAAAGACAAAACCTTCTAATATTTCTACTAGCAGAGGTGTTGTGGTTGTATCGAAATGTATTTCATCGGTTTGGTCAGCAGACTCTATTTCTCGCTTAAAAACTTCGATGGTTTTTTTATAGAGCTTGCCAGATTTTTTCTCATAGTTACCTATCGCAACTATTAAAGGTGCATCTTCGAGAATATCCGAGTGAGAATGCATAAAATCAGGGCTTGATGCTGCTCCAGCCGCGGCGCTTGCAGTTACAAGAGCCTCGGTGCCTGATGATTCAATGATTTTCTGAGCTATTTGGGATGCATATTTATACCCAAATTCTGAAACTGATTGAAGAGCAAAATGCAAAAGCTCCAAATGCAAGCTGGAATCTTGCAGAGCTGAATTTATGAGGTTTGCTAAAGAATTTGTTGTTTTTAGATCAGACAATATAGCTGGGCTTAAATTATTTAATAATTTAAGGATCCCAAAGGCATTACTTGCAGGTATTGTGACAGAAGCTTTTTCGTCGAACGCAGCAAAAAAGCATTTAGCAAATTTTTTGGTTTCTGCACGCAGGGGCCCCTTGTTAGTTGGTAATATGGGTTTTGCACTATACGCATCTGATATCAATTCTATAATAGGAGTAAAATCAACACTAATGGTGTTTAGAGCTTTTATAAAAGTTCCTTGGTTATGAGATGCTTCCGCAACTAAAGCGATGCCGTTATGGTAGTTTAGCAGTTTTTCGACTATAATATTATCGTTATTGTTTAACGCGAGTGCAAAAGCTGAAGCTTTGCCTTTGGGTGTCAGAGCTGGGTTTGCTCCTGCCTCTAAAAGATAGTCTATTATGTGTCTATAGTTTATTGAGTCTTCATCATCTACTTTAGTATTTTTCGCATTAATTGTTGCTAAAATTAGAGGAGTTCTGAAATGAGTGCTTATGCTATTAACATTCGCTCCATTCTGGATTAATATTTTTGTAATTTCAGAAAGTCCATCCCTTGATGTATAATGTAAGGGTGTTGCGTCTATTGCATCTCTTGCATTTACAAATTGATGTATCCAAGATTTAGCTTTATCAGGATCTATTGATTCAAAATACTCAAAGACGCTTGGTATCAAATCTCGTATTTTTAAATTTATTAGATCAAAAGGTAAATTTGTTTCTGTAAACATTGTGTCATATGATCCTCTGTACACTTCAAGTAAACGATCTAAAAGTGATAAAATTGTGATTTGACTGACTGGCCCGCCTTGTTTGTAGTTTTTTACTGCTTGTTTGAACTGCAGATATATAAACTCTCTAGACTGAATAGATGTTTTAGAGCTTATGCCTTCCATGTTAACCTACAATCTAATTTTGCTAAAAAAATAATAATAATTAACTATTTAGTCAAGTAAAATATTTTCTCTTAATCATTTTATGTCTTTTCTAAATTGAGTTTTTGCTATGGTTATTATAAATATTTTATATAAATTTTCTTACGATTTTACTTCTAGATAAAGTTGGTGCAATATTGGCTAGATAATTTCAAGAAAAAGCAGGTATTAAATATGAAGCCTAAAGAGAGTAGTTTAGAAATTTTTCATCAATATATTAGTGAGATATTTGAGGATAATGCGAGGCATGTTGAGAATGCTAAGCTTCATGTGGAAGACTATTTTCCTGTTATACAGAAGCCTCGCGCAACTCTTCTTATGTGCTCTGATTCAAGAATGCAAGCAGCGGCTTTTGATGCAACGCCTATTAATGATTTGTTCGTTATCAGGAATATAGGCAACCAGATTTCGACTGCCGAAGGCTCTATAGAATATGGTGTTTTGCAGCTAAAAACCCCTGTTCTTCTTATAGCAGGCCATAGCAGATGCGGAGCGATTGATGCTTCTTTAAAAAACCATAGCCATTTTTCTCCTTATGTTAGAGCGGAGCTAGATTCTTTGCAGACTAATAAGGCAAGGACTATTGAGGAAGCTGTGATTGAAAATATTCATAAGCAAGTTGATTATGCATTAAGCAAGTTTGCGAGCCTCGTGCTTAAAGGAGAGTTGTTTATTAATGGGTTGCTTTATGATTTTTCAAATGACTATCAGCTTGGACATGGAAAATTAATACTCCTAAACATTAATGGTGAGAAAGATCCCAAAAAACTTATGGAAAATCCAGTTCATCAATTGTCTAAGTTCGTGCAGATAGGCTTGCCTAGTTAGGCTTTTGTTGTAGCAAGCCTTGTTCTAATTGAACAAACTAATTCTTATTGGACGTACTTCTTGGAGCGCGAAGTAAAGACGCTAGATGCAGAGACTCCAATTCAATTTATTCCATCATTTTTCAGATTAGTATAATTTTTCTCACTTTTGCTTACAGTAATCTGCTTTATTTATAGAGTTTTTCCTTATGCATCAGCTGAGTTGCTATTCTTTCCTCATTTATAGTCAAATAACAAATTAATAAAATTTCAAAACTTAGTTGACGCTAATATTAAAATGTATTAATATATATACAAATATTAATACAGAAATATTATGAGCAAAACAATAGAAGAGATTTACAGAGAGTTCAAAACTGCAATAAATCCAGATCGAGCTTTAACTCTAGAAGAGCAAAAAGCAAAATTATCAGAACTCCTTGCTATAGAAGGAGCGATAGAAACACTCACGATTGCAAATGATCTGATTGGTCGTGCTGCTCCAGAATTAAAAAATCCTTTGTTACAACATGCACTAGATGAAATAAAAGATGAAGAAAAAAAAGCGTTATTTGTTAATTATGTAACAAGTAAAGACTTTGATACACCTCTTATTCATGCACTTAGCATAGGCGATTTAGATATAGTCAACACTCTAATTACTGCAGGAGCAAATCCTAATTTACCAAACTATATTGGTTTCTCCCCACTTACTATTGCATGTGCAACACAAGATATTAATGCAGAACAAGATATTAATATTGTTAAAGCTCTAATTGCTGCGGGAGCAAATCCTGATTTAGAAGGCTCTCAATTTACCACCCCGCTTTTTGCTGCATGCTCTAGAGGAAATAGTGAGATCGCAAAACTTCTACTTGATGCAGGAGCAAATCCGAATTTTGAAGCTCAAGGTAGCGCCCCAGTTATTGTTTCGGCATCTGATCCAAGAGCAACAGGAGCAACAGAAGCAAGAGGGTTTATAGAAAGCTCTTTATGTAATAGCCCGCTTTTTGTTGCATGCTCTAGAGGACATAGTGAGATCGCAAAACTTCTACTTGATGAGAGAGCAAATCCGAATTTCACCACAGCCAAAATGGACACACCTTTGATTATGGCTTCCCAAGATGGGTATGCTTCGATTGTTGGATATCTACTTGAAAAAGGCGCTGATGTACATTACAGAAACCCTCTAAATGGTTATACGGCGCTGATGGTAGCATCCGGTGGAGGACATCTTGATGTCGTTAGAGCTTTACTTGCACAGGGAGCTGATGTAAATATACTAGACTCAGAACACAGAGACACGCCGCTGATCCTAGCATCCGGTGGAGGACATCTTGATGTCGTTAGAGCTTTACTTGCACGGGGAGCTGATGTACATTACAGAAACCCTCTAAATGGTTACACGGCACTGACGATAGCATGCTTAAACCAAAATCCTAATATCGATATCGTTAGAGCTTTACTTGCACAGGGAGCTGATCTAAATATACCAAACTCTGATGGTTACACGGCGCTGATGCTAGCATCCGGTGGAGGACATCTTGATGTCGTTATTACTCTAATTGATGCAGGAGCTGATGTAAATATAATAGACTCAGCACACAGAGACACGGCGCTGATGCTAGCATCCGGTGGAGGACATCTTGATGTCGTTAGTGCTTTACTTGCACATGTGGAGTATATAAATAGACAAAACTCTGATGGTAACACGGCGCTGATGCTAGCATCCGGCGGAGGACATCTTGATGTCGTTAGCGCTTTACTTGCACGGGGAGCTGATCTAAATATACCAAACTCTGATGGTAACACGGCGCTGATGCTAGCATCCTATGGAGGACATCTTGATGTCGTTAGCGCTTTACTTGCACATGTGGAGGATATAAATACACAAAACTCTAATGGTTACACGGCGCTGATGATAGCATGCGCAAACCAAAATCCTAATATCGATATCGTTAAAGCTTTAATTGCAGGTGGGGCTCATCTAAATATACCAAACTCTGATGGTTACACTGCGCTGATGCTAGCATGCACTGTAGGACATCTTGATGTCGTTAGCGCTCTAATTGATGCAGGAGCTGATGTAAATATACTAAACTTAAAAGATGGGTACACGGCGCTGACCCTAGCATCCTCTGCAGACTCTCTTGAGAGTAATTTTCAACTTGCAACAGGAGGGGATCCTAGGCTGATTTATAGCAATATCCTGCTCAACAAAAAAGAGATTATGAAAGCGTTAATAGGTCATAATCACGGTATTGCATTATTAAATGAAGCTCATGTGAATTCTGCTTCCTTTATATCAGTTTTATCTCGTAGTGATATAGATATAGATTTTGAGCCAATGATGGAGTTAATGCAAGATTCATTCGCCGCAAAGCCTCAGCTAAAAGAAAATCAGCGTGGACAAAAATTAGAGACGCAAAAATTTGCGAAATCATTCGCTAAAATAATTTCAAGTGGAGCTATATTAAAAATTTCACCTTCGAATGCTTTAAAAATAATCTCAGCATTTGAAGGATCAGCAGGGCTAGATATATCAAATAATGCTTATACCAAACTTGGCATTAAATTCTCTGCATTAGAGAATTTAATTAAGGTTGCTTCTAATGATTCTGCTAATTATTTAGAGCTATTAGATTTAATTCTTAAAAATGTTTCAGATTATGGATATAAATATGCTGGAGAAATTGCTAGTAAAATTTTAGCAGCTGGGTTTGCTGGTGCTTCGGATTTAGATTCTGCTGGTGGTGGAATTGGAGAAGATGTTATTTCAGATTTACAGCTCATGGTTGCAATTCGTGAATATGAGAGAGCTTCAGGTAAAAGCTACACAAAATCTTTGGAAGTATTGAAGCAAGAAATTTCGTCTCTCGATTCTTCGGAGGAAATTATCTATGATCAGGCTAATATTCCGGCGGTGGTCAAGATACTCAAAGGTTTTTCTGCTCCTTTGGCAGAAAATGCGGCTGGATATTTAGCTAAATACCAAAGAGCTGAGGAGTTGCAACAAAAGCTTGCGGATGCGAAAATTCTTTTTGCAGAGATTTCACTATTATCAAATCAAGCCTCTCAGAGTAAAAAGCCGACTAAAAAATCACCTGCAAAAGCTAAGGCGGAGAAACCTTCTGATGTTACTGAAAAAATTGAGGATATTGAAAAAATTTGCTCTGAGATTGCGTTAGCGAAAAAAGATGGAGTTTTATTATTGGGTGAAGGAGATTTTCTAAAGGGTGTGTTACAGTTACAGAAAAAATTCTCATCTTTAAATCATCACGGTTTGATAAAAGATGAAGAAGGAGTGGCATCATCTATATCTGCTGAGGAAAGTTTTGATGGTAGTTTTTCGTTAGCTAACTTAATAAAATACTCAAAATCTAAAGATGTATCTTTTAAACATTCTGTTAAAGAATCATTTGAGAAGCCAGAGAAAAAATTAGATGCGAAATCTCAAGCAAAATTCATTCATAAATTTGAGATTGCGGTTTTGCAATCACAGAGTATAGGTGAAATTTCGCCAGAAGATGCGAATAGTTTATATCGTCTAAAAGCGAAGTTGCCAATTTCGTTTTTAAAGGCCTATTTAGAAAATACGATAGATGGTGTACTTAAAGCAATAGATGATAAATTTGCTGATATAGACGATAGGACGACTATTTCAGGTAGAACATATGCAACATCGGTTCGTGGAGGCTCTTCTGTAGCAGGGGAGGATGATAGGGAGGAAGAGGATTTTGTTGCGGATGAGCTAGAAGCTATAGCTGAAGGAGAAGAAGGCGACTCTGATGGTGATAGAGATTCTAGTTCGAGAAGCCTTGAGCTTCCAGAGACTCTTGCAAAGACTCATATAAGGACCTTAGGGAAAATTAAGGATAAACAATCTACTCTAAAAGATGATTTAGAATCTTTAGCGGGTGAATTTCCAGGAATTTTAGAATATGAGAATACAAAAAATGGGTGGGTATTAAAACACATTCCAACTGGCGAGACTGTTGGGTCGCATAGGGATCATGCCCAAAGAGATAAATTCAAATCAAAATCTGGTGATGGTGGAAAGGCTGCAGATTTGTTTAAATTCTTCGATAAAATTGGTTTCTTTGCAAAGTATCTTGCAACAGAAGAAGGTAGTCTCGAGGATTATCACTCTGGATCATCTGATAGAGAGTCTGGGCATGGTGATTGTGTGGAGGAAGAATATCATTTCGTTAGGCCAGATATAGACCCTACAACAGGGATGCCACGAGTTCTAGGAGATACATTTGCACCTTTTGATGAAGTAGATGGCATGTAAAAACCTTTAACCTTCCCTCTGCCTAACTCAGATGAGTGGAGCTGTTTATATGATGCAACACTTGTTCTACAAGATGTTGCATCAACTTCAGAATGTCTGATGCATGCTTAGGTGCGAGATCCTGAGGTTTTCGCAGCGTGCTCTAACATTAATCCGGAGTGGATTTGTGAAATTTGCTTATAGATTCTTTGTTGAGTAATAATAATACAATCCGAACATTTTTGGGATTATCTAAATCATTCTGATCATATGGCTCAGAATCTCCTTTGCCTATAAGCTTTATAATTTGGCCTGGCTTTAAACGTCTCTCAAAAAATTTCCTAATCATATCTGCTCTTGTGACAGATAAAGTCCATGGGTCCGCTTTTTTATCTGTACTTGGAGATGTGTGACCTTCAATTGATATATAATTAGGCAAAGTTTTAACAAGATTTGCTACTACATCTAAAAACTTAAGCATATAAGGTTCGATTTCGGAAGTATCTGCTCTAAATATAGATCTATTAATATTATCCATAATTTGGATTTTAATACCCTCAGGCACTGCTTCTATTTGTAAATTATCAGAAAATTTACTTAATTCATTATTTCCATCTAGACTCTGCTCTAGATTATTCATTACATTTACTATTCTTTGGTCGCTAGAGTCATTCATTGCTCCTTTATTATCATTATCATCTTGCATCGGACCGTTCTTTTCAGTTCCAGTGTTAAGATCTATTGAAGATTTTGGAGATAACATTCCCTTTGTGGATTGAGGATCTAACCCACCATCAAGCCCGATACCACTTTGGCCTTTTATTCCAACAGTTGGAGTAAAAAATTCAGCAACACCTTTTAACTTATCATTTGAAATAGTATTAACTAACCACATTAATAAGAAGAAAGCCATCATCGCTGTTACAAAGTCTGCATATGCAACTTTCCACATGCCGCCATGATGCTCAGGATGATGCTTTTTGTTCTTTCTAATTATAATAACAGATTTTTTTGGATCATTAATATCGTTTCTAGACATAAATTACGTGTAATTTTTTGAGCGAGAGTTAATTATTTGATCTGCCTGATAAAAATCTGGCCTTAAATCTTCTGGAATATTTTTTCTCATAAATTCAACCGTTACAATAGGAGCATTGCCGCTAAGGTGGCTGATTAAAGCAGCTTTTATGCATTTATAAAACATAATTTTTTGTGCTGCATAGCTTCTAAGGTAGTGGCCTATTGGCAGGAACAGACCATAAGCAAATAATACACCCGTAAATGTACCAACTAAAGCTGCCGCAATTAAGCTACCTAAAACTTCAGGTGGCTCTGTTATGCTTCTCATTGTTGTGATAACGCCAAGAACCGCTGCAACAATACCCAGAGCAGGCAAACTATCACCAATAGTGAGAAAAACACGGCTTGGGGCTATTTCTTCTTCTTCTAAAATTTCTATCTCTCTATCGAGTAAAGCCTCGAATTGATGAATGTTATCAACGCCCATAGTCATCATTCTTAAGTAATCTCTTACAAAAGATAGAGCCGAATTATCCATCATTATTGAAGGTGCTTGGTTAAATAACTCGCTATCTTCAGGATTTTCTAAATGAGACTCAATTTCTAACATGCCTTTAACTTTCATTAATTTGAAAATGTTAAAGAAAAATGATAATAGATCTATATAATCATTTGTTTGCTTGGGGCGTGTTTTAAATAGATGAGAAAGAGCTTTGGCAGTTTTTTTGAGCTCATCGATAGGATAGCCAATAAGCGCAGCGCCAATCCCAGCACCGAGTATTATAAGCAGCTCGTTAGGTTGCCATAATAATCTAAGCTCCCCATAATGCATCAAATAGCCTGTAATAACAGACCCTCCGACAACTAAAACACCAATTATAAACAACATAATAAATTCTCCATTTCAATTATGTGAGCGAAGAGAATGAAAAAAATCTCTCATTAATTTAGCTGACTTATCAGCATATATATCAGAATATATTTCTGGTTTAAACAAACAATTTACAGAATTAAAAAAATTTATTCCAGAAGTTACTGCTCCTGCCTTAGGATCAGAGGCTCCGTAGAAGAGCCTTCCTACTCTAAACATGGAAATAGCAGAGGCGCACAAATGGCATGGCTCCAGAGTGACGTATAAATCACAGTTTTGCAAATATTTAGAATTTAGTTTTTTGGAAGCATCGATTAATGCAAGAATTTCAGCGTGGTAAATTGGTATTTTTTTACATTCCATCTTATTATGATGCTTTGCTATGATTTTTTTAGTCTCTCTATTAACTATAACAGCACCGACAGGAACTTCTTGTATGTTTAAAGCTTTTTCTGCTTCTTCTAGCGCCATTTCCATAAAGGGATTATGAATCATCTATCTTCTCTGAAGGCTATATTTTCTTCGTAATCATCCGGATCTTGGTGAATGATGACTTCAGCTTCCCCAAATTCATTGAGGAGTTCATGCTCTATTATTTCAGTTATTGAATGGACATCTTTAAGATTTTTTTTGCCGTCCATTACTAGATGAAATTGAATAAAATGCTTATTCCCGGCTTTGCGTGTTTTTAGATCATGAATAGAAATTATGTTATTTGCATCTTTATGCTTATCTATAATTTCGAATATTTTTAATTTTTCTGTCTTGCTAAATTCTTCATCCAATAGATTTACTAAGGCACTTCTTAATATTTTAAAGGCTCCAACAAATAAATAGATTCCTATTATCATTGCGAAAACTGCATCTAAAAACCAATATTTTGAGCTCGTATAAATTGAAACTATAACAGTTAAATTGGCAAGAAGATCAGTTGCGTAATGAAGTTTATCAGCTTTGATGATATTAGAATTTGTAATTGATATAACATAATGCTGGTAAATCATTAGGAATGATGTAGCTAAAATTGAAAATAGCATTATATAAATTCCAATTTTATGATTGGAAACTATTACATGATGATGCAAATGATCTATAGCTGAAAATATTACAAAAATACTAGATGCTATAAAGAATGTTGCTTGGCCAAAAACTGCTAAATCTTGAATTTTTTCGTGCCCAAATCTGTGGTTATCATCTGGAGGAATTAAAGAAAATTTAAGCGCTATCATAGTTATAATTGAAGAAGTGATATCTAGAGCAGAATCAATTAAAGAGGCAAGAACAGCAGCGGAATTGGTTATAACCCAAGCGTATATTTTCATTATTAATATCAAAGCAGCAGTAGAAACAGAAAAATAAGTGGCGTTTTTAAGTAGTCTATTATGGTTGTGTTGTGTCATATATAGCCTTTAAGTCTTCTGCTTTGAATTATGGGCTGGGTCATTAGCCCTTTAACTATTAGTTAGATGCTTTGTTCTTCCTTTTAATTAGCTAATAGTGAACTACCTTAATGTTTTAAGGCGGTGTTTTTTGCTCATCTATTAAGTATATAATATTTTCTCATTGCTCCTGCTAAACACCAACTTAATTCAGAATAATCAAATTATGTGGCTCTAGTTTTTCACTTGCGAAAGAGAAGTTTTTATACAATAATCTTTTTAGTCAACTAATCAATACACCTATATGAAAAATTTTGCAAAACTAACATCAATTTTACTAATATTTATTTTTGTCAGCGGTTGCACAGGGCCAGATAATAAGCGTGGCATTTCTAAACAAGGAGGCGGAGCTGTTCTAGGCGCGATAGCAGGGGGTTTGATTGGCTCTAGATTTGGTGGAGGCGAAGGGCAATTTCTTGCAGCAGGTGCTGGAGCTTTACTTGGAGGGTTTATTGGAAGTTCTATTGGAAAAAGCATGGATGAACAGGATAAAATGATTGCAGAAAAGTCTTCTCAAAAAGCATTGGAGCTTTCTCCTTCAGGAAAGGAGACTTATTGGAAAAATCCTGATTCAGGCCATTATGGTTATGTTACTCCAACAAAAACTTACCAAGCGAGAGACGGGAGATATTGCAGGGAATATACACACAAAATTGTGGTAGGCGAAAAGGAAGAAACAGCTTATGGAAAAGCTTGCAGACAAGAGGATGGACAGTGGCAGATAGTATCTGAGTAATGGATTATATTATCGAATTTATTGATATCTCAAAGATATATAATAAGAATACTATTTTAGATGGCGTGAGCTTTAAAATTATGCCATCTACTATTACTGTTTTAGTTGGCCCTAATGGAGCAGGTAAATCTACTCTTGCAAAAATCTTACTTGATATAGAAAAGCCTAGTTCAGGAAAAATTATTAAAAAGCCCAATTTAAAACTTGCATATGTTCCGCAAAGTTTTAAAGCTATTTATGAGATTCCAGTATGTGGTTTGGATCTTATAAACTCTCTAAATCTTTCGCCTGAAAGTTTAAAAGATATTGTATTTAAAAATGATGCTGAGTGGCAATATGTCCTTGATAGCAGCATTCATTCTTTATCGGGAGGGCAGTTGCAATCTTTGCTGCTCGCTATCGCATTTGCGCAAAAGCCTGATTTAATAATTCTAGATGAGCCTACTTCATATTTGGATATAGATTCCCAAAGCAATTTTTATAAAATCTTGGAAGAGCAGAGAAAAAAGCAAAATATTGCAATTTTTATGATATCTCATGACCTTCATTCGGTTATTGATACTGCGGACCAGGTCTTATGTTTAAACCATCATTTATGCTGTAGCGGGCGGCCATTTAAAGAAATGGAAAATTTGGAATCTAATATCGGAATATATAAGCATATTCATGACCATAAACATATCCACTAAGAGATCATGATAGAGATAATAATTACATTGCTTTTTTCTTCTTTTAATCTAGGTGCACTTGGATCTATTGTCCTATGGCAGCGAATTATGAATATAGGGGACGCATTATCTCATGCTGTGATTTTTTCTCTGGTAATTGAATATTTCTTTAAGCTTCCGCCAGCCTTTGGGTGCATTATTGTGGCTTTTATTTTTACATTCTCTGTGCGGTTTTTATCTAAAACTTCTTCGGGACAAAATCTTTCTATGATAGTTTTTAGCAGCATGCTAATTGCGATTACTTTTTTAGTGAGTGATTTGACTAATGGCGATTTTAGAATCAAAGATTTTGTAATGGGCGATATATTATCTTGTGGGCGAGAGGAGATGTATATTTCTATAGCTATCTCTATTCTCGTTGGGTTTTTTCTTTATTTTAAATTTAATGACTTAGTATTATTTTCAATTTCTGAAGATATAGCAAAAGTAAATTCTGTTAATATCAAGAGCTTAAAAATATATATTAGCATTATATTAGCTCTTGCTATTTCTTTGTTTATACAAGTTATTGGAGCGTTGCTTATGACTGCATTTTTAGTGATACCAGCAGCTATTTCAAGGCTTGTGAGCAATTCTCCAAAGACAATGATGCTTTTTAGTATAGTAATATCATTAACCTCCAGTATAGCTTCTTTTGTTATATCTATAAATTATGATATTTCATTTAGTGCATCTTCTATAATTCTTTTATCTTTTATGTATTTATGCGCTAACCTTATGCCTTCCAAAAGATGAGAGGTTTTTCTGATATGGCGGCAGAATTCGAATATTACTGTTCTTCAATAATATTTTTAAGTGCTGCTAAGCTAGAAATAAAATTCTCTTGGCCGTAATGGATGAAGATTCCATTAGCATTTTTTCTTAGAAGAATAATGCTGTTATTCAGTAGCTTTTTTTCTAGAGATTTATCTTTGAACTCCAAGATGCAATAATTATGTAAAGGAAAAATTTTATGCTCAAATAGATAAGAATATTTCTTCAAAAAGCTAGAGATAGACTCGAAATTTTTAGAGATAATATTTTGATTAATAGATTTGATTAATAGATCATTTCTTATCGCGATAATTGCATATACTTCGCTTAAATGGGATGCACTCGGGCCAATATAAGAGAGTTCGTCTGATATTTTTGTGTATAAGTTACTGTATGGTATATAAGCCCATGCAAGATTTAGGCCTTTTGTGCCATATCTTAATTCAACGCTAGAGATTAGAATTATTTTTTTAAGATTTAGGTTAGTTAAATCTAATCCAATATTATCGATATAATAGCAAAATTCTTGCTCATCGTGTGATTTAAGATAGGAGATTATTTCTTCTTGAGTTATTGCTTTTTCAGCAAGTTTTAGCTCTTGGATAGGAGAAATTAGTTTTATTATTTCTGATATATTAGACCTGATAATAAAATGATCTTCTGCCTCCTTGCAAAACAAAGATTTTTTGATTTGGTGTCTTAATATTGTGTTGCCTAAATAATCCTGAATTTTGACTTCTGGTTTTAGCAATTTAGAGCATTCGAGATCTGCTAACTCTTTGAGTTTGGCTATAGAAAAGGAGGGGTGGCCAGGAATTGCCAAATCAATATGTATATGTGAAAGAGATTCTTCAAAAGAGAGCAATTTATGCATTATATCCACATAAATAATGGTGACCCCTACGGGAATCGAACCCGTGTTTCCACCGTGAAAGGGTAGCGTCCTAACCGCTAGACGAAGGGGCCATTAATAATGGGCTTTACTGCTCTATGTATATACTAACATTCTAGTTTTGCAAGATATTTATTGCTAATACCAAGTTCATTTTTAAATTATCCACGCGAATTCAGCAAAATTCGCCTTTTCTCACTTATTTGAATTATCCTTGTGTGTTATTCGTCACTTACCTATTAATTATAGGCCTAGCTGGTCTTTTTTAGTGCCTAATTTAAATTATTGATAGGAAGTTTTTATTAGATATCTAGCCTATTTCGTTATATAAAATTTTTATTGCATCTTTTATAAGTAATTTTTGTTTTTTTAGTAAAAGAATTTCATCAGTGTGAAGATGATGAAGGTAAGCTTGCCTTATTTTTTCTTCTAACTCTAAATGCTTTGATTCTAAGGAGTTTAGCCTGTTAGATATTGACATAAATATACCTAATAAGAATTACTAATTTAGAGTAATATAGAAATTTTTTAATAGAAAGAGAAAAAATGATATTTAATAGAGAATATATAAAAAATAAAAGGCATCATGTTTTTAATTGCCACGAATTTAATGGCCCAAATTATCTTTTTTCTTATGGAGAGCAAATAATATTAGATTTAATTGAGGATTTGCATGTTGCTAAAATTAAGGATATTTTAGTATACGGAAAAAGAGGCGATTTCCCAATTAATGCTATGAAAAATTATTTGAAAGATGCAGATATTGAAGAAAAATTTTATTTAGCTCCTGAAGTACTTGAAAAAAAATATGATCTTATTATCTCATTCTTTGATATTTCTTCTATAGATAATTTAGCTGAATTTTTTTCAGTGGCTTTTATGGGCCTAAAAGATAACGGGGTTTTTCTTGGAACATTCATAGGAGAAAATAGCCTCATGAATGGAAGGCAGAAATTATGGAAAATTGAAAGTGAGCTTTCTGGGAGATATGCTGCAAGGCTTTGGCCAATGGTTAAGTTAGAAGATTTGACGCGCTTGATTCAAAGAGCAGGTTTTTCTAATGTTATTTCTTTTATAGATAAATATGAGCATAAATATTCTAACTTGTATGAATTTATTAGAGATATTAGAAAAATGGGAGAATCTGGAGGGCTCAAGCAGACCGAATATTTTCCTAAATTTTTATATAACAAGCTAAAAGCAACAACTATTGGAAGCTATATTGAAAATTTCGAACTAATAAATTTTTGCGCTGCCAAAACTACCAAGATATTTGCATCTCAAGTTAATATATGATAATCGTAAAGCATAATTAATGCGAAGGCTTATTATAGCCTCAAATATAGGAGAGAATATGGAAGAATTTGATCTTGTTGTTATTGGCGGCGGGCCTGCTGGATATACTGGCGCTATAAGAGCTGCTCAGCTTGGAATGAAGGTTGCATGCGTAGAAAAAAAGCAAACACTAGGCGGAACCTGTCTAAATGAGGGATGTATTCCTTCTAAAGCTTTACTTAATTATTCAGAAAAATACGAAGAAGCAAAATCTCATTTTGGGGATTTTGGGATTGAAGTAAAACCAATTCTTCATTTGGATAAAATGCTTGCTAAGAAAAACCAAGTTGTGGATGAGCTTTGCAAGGGGATTGAAGGATTATTTCTTAAAAATAAAATTAAAAAATTTAATGGCTTTGCAAGGATTACTGGCCCTAATAATATTGAAGTGGAAGGCAAGGACGGTAAAATTCAATTAGCAGCAAAGAAGATGCTAATATCAACTGGTTCAGAAGTTTTGAATATTCCTGGCATCCCAGTTGATGAAAAAAATATTGTTTCTTCTACCGGAGCACTGGATATTAAAAATGTGCCTAAAAGCTTGATAGTTATCGGCGGCGGCTATATTGGGCTGGAGCTTGGTTCTGTTTGGCGCAGGCTTGGTGCAAAAGTTACTATTATCGAATTTGCTGATAAAATAGTGCCTGCGATGGATCATGAAACCTCAAGTCAATTACATAAAATTTTAGCCAAACAAGGAATGGAATTTATTTTCAATTCCAAGGTGGAATCTGCTGAAGCTAAATCCGATAAAGTTATTTTGAATGTTAGTGATAAAGATGGCAAAAAAACCAAGTTAGAAGCTGAAAAGGTTCTGCTGAGCATAGGAAGAAAACCTTTTACCACAGGCCTTGGGCTAGAGAAAGTTGGTATTGCATTAGATGAGAGAGGTAGAATTCCTGTAAATAGCAAATATCAGTCTATTATAACAAATATATATGCAGTAGGTGATGTGATTGCAGGGCCTATGCTTGCCCACAAAGCTGAGGAAGAAGCAATTGCAGCTGTTGAAATTATGGCAGGCCAAGCAGGGCATGTTAACTATAAAACTATTCCAAGTGTTATCTATACTTCTCCAGAAGTAGCTTCAGTTGGAGCAACAGAAGAGGAGCTGAAAAATAATGGAGTTGAGTATAAGGTGGGCAAATTCCCATTTTTAGCTAATAGTAGAGCAAGAGCTGCCGGTGAGAAAGATGGATTTGTGAAAATTCTAGCTCATAAAGTGACAGATGAAGTGCTTGGAGCCCATATAATAGGTAAAGATGCTGGGACATTGATAGCAGAAATTGTACTAGGGATGGAATTTAAGGCTGCTGCAGAAGATATTGCAAGAACATGCCATGCGCACCCAACTCTAAATGAAGCAGTTAGAGAGGCATCTCTTGCTGTTGATAAAAGAACAATTAATTTTTAATATAGCCAATTACTTTGAATTAGGTGCGTTGTTGCTTGCCGCTCACGTATTATATATACGCTGCGGACCCTAGCTTTAAAATTCACGCATCTAGTAAATTTATTAATATAAAGATCATTTTACGATAAAGGTGCATGTGAGATATTGTATATTAGATGATAGAGTGGCCGTTGAGATTAAAGGAATTGATGCCTTTAGCTTTTTGCAATCCCTTATTACAAATGATTTGAAGTTGCTTGAAACTAAGGATTCTATATATAGCTTATTTTTAAATGCTCAGGGTAGGTTTTTATTCGATGCTTTTATAATCAAAAGAGACGAAGCATTTTTGCTCGATATTAATAAAGAAAACAGCTCCATTTTTCTTCAGAAATTAAATTTTTATAAATTGCGCTCTGATGTTCTCCTTGAAATCAAGGATGATATGAAAATTATTTATACGAAAGAAGGTCCTTTCGATAGTTTCTCTTATAAAGATAGTAGATATAAGGGCCTAGGTTATAGAGGCCTTTTATCTATAAATTCAATTGCAGGTGAATTAGAGCCAGAACTATATTTAAAAGATAAATATGATTATGCTATTCCGGATGGTTTTATTGATTTGCTTTACGAAAAAACTCTACCTCCTGAATATAATCTAGATAAGCTTAATGCTATTTCTTATACAAAAGGCTGTTATATGGGCCAAGAAGTGATGTCTAGGGCTAAATATCAAGGAGAGTTAAGGAAACAGTTATATAAACTCAACTTTAATGACGATGCAAAATTGAGTTTATCTGATAAGGAAATATATCAAGAGAACAATAAAATAGGATTAGTTACTTCTTTTTGGAAAAATTCAGCTATTGGCTTAATTAGAAAGGAATTAGTAGATATAGAGAAGCCAGCGATAATTGGTAGCTTGGAGTCGAGATTATCTATTCCTGAATGGATTAAAGAGTGAATTTAATCTTTTTTCTAGGAGGAATATATATGCTTCCTTCTTCCATATCTGGTCTTTTTCTTTCAAGAATCCCTACATAAGAAAAGCCATTAGAAACGAGGCTGGAAATAAACCATCCATTTTTCATCTCATCTTGTATTTGAGAAAACTCATTGCCGTGGTCTAAAAAAGAAACTAGCTTTTGTTCAACAGGCTTATGTTTTTGCATAATGTTCTTATAATAATTAAAAAAAATTAATGATATCATATAGTAATATAAGTGTCAAGAGAGTTTGCCTCGACTTAAATAATTGAAATAAATACTCAATAATAAAAAAGCTATTAAATTTTCTTGATCAGCACGTAAACTTTTATATCATGCTATGTATGAAACACAAATAGCTATGGGGCGCAATGCGAGGAGAAGATTATTTTGACCAATTTAATGATGATGATGGATTTTTTGATCAAGCAAAAGGATTTGAACCATTTGAAAAGTTAACTGAATTTTATAATAGCATGGATGATATAGAATATTATGTCACTGGGATCCTTTTTGTTCTTGGTTTATCTGCTATAGAATTTTTAGCTTATTAAGACAATAAATTTAAAATCTACTAATCAGAGCTCAAAGATAAATGGCTAAGGGTAAATAATAGCAGAGCTGTTACGAAGTTGGCTTTTTACTGAGTAAAGCTATGCTTTTAAACATATTACTATATAGATATTGAAAAGAAAAATATTCTGAGATATAATACCTTATTAAAATAGTAGGTTAATATGTTTATACAGACTGAAGAGACTCCAAATCCTGATGCACTAAAATTCATAATCGGTGCTGATATTTCAGAATCCCCGATTCATTTTTCAAGTAAAAATGATGCAAAAGGCGCTATTCTTGTTTTAGATTTATTCAAAATAGAAGGCGTGAAAGCAGTATTTTTTGGTTCAGATTTTATTACTATTACCAAAGATATTGATGAAAAGTGGGAAGCTTTAAAACCTCATGTTATAGCTGCTATTATGGACCATCTTACTTCTGGCAAGCATGCTATGGAAGGATATCTGCCATTTTCAGAAGAGAGAACCCAAAATTATTCCGATATTGAAAAACAAATTATCGAAATTATAGAAACTAGGGTTAGGCCATCTGTTGCTATGGATGGTGGTGATATTGTTTATAAAGATTTCAAAGATGGAATAGTTTATCTTGAATTAAAAGGCTCTTGTTCTGGTTGCCCAAGCTCTGAAGTGACATTAAAAAACGGCATAGAATCTATGCTTCAATATTATATTCCTGAAGTTGTTAGTGTGGAGCAAGTTTAAAGCAAAAATCCATTAATAATTTTCATGACTGAAGTCATAAAAATTATAGAAGGTAAATCATGATCAAAATCGGCCTTCTGAAAAACCATCCCAATACTATACCCGCGCTTGCAAATATTTGGCATCAAATGCTGGGTAAAATTTGGTTTCCAGAGCTTACAATTGAAGAGATAGAGTCATTGACATATGATGAGCTCAACACCTGCGATAAAACAACTTCATTTGTTGCGCTGTTTGATGAAATTCCGGTAGGATTTTGCACATTTAAACTTAAGGAGGAGTTTCGTCCCGATTTAGGTCCATGGCTTGCAGACGTAGTCGTTGATCCAAAATACCAAAAACAAGGGATCGGAAAAATGCTGGTTGATGTCGCAGCCCTAAAAGCAAAAGAACTTGGCTTTAAAAAACTATACTTATTTGCTTTTGATCTTACCATACCAGAATACTATAAACACCTTGGGTGGAACAAAATAGGAATGGATGAATTTAAATCTCATCCTGTAACCGTTATGGAGGTGGAGCTATGAATAACAAATCTGTCATACCACCCCTTGATCTTGGGCGCAAACAAAGAATTTTATCAGGATCCGAATATAATACATAATATTTTACAAATGACAGGCAAATTCCTGGGTATATTGTGATAGAACCTCTAAATGAGAGCTTCAGCTAGGTAATTATCATCTTGCCAGTTTTGTTGCGTCTTTTAATATATCTATCATCTACTATTAGACTCTCTACCTTTTAACCTAGCAACTCTTGCAGATCTAGTACTAAGACTAGTTACATCCGAAGGTTTATGGCCTTTCATTATACTAACTATATCATGACCTAAAACTGAAGAATTGCTTCTTTTGAAGATAGGGTTTTCAACATAGGTTATGGTATCATCTTTTTTTGCTGTGGGGACTGGTTGGCTGGCAACACTTGTTTTTTTCTTATATTGTTTGACCAATTTTTTATCTAATGCTATTGCATTTAATTTAGCTAGATCATTTTCGTCAATTGCCTTGCTACCTAAGAGAGATCTATTATCTTTTTCTCCTCTTAATTTTGAATATGCAGTGAATATTTTTGCAACTGCTTTCCATACTCCGCCTGATGCGTAAGAACCTTTAGTCTTAAGACCAGCGCTTCCAATGTTATTCCGGTGAGCTATAGTGGCATTATGAGCGCTTCTTGAACGAAATTCTGAATACTGAGCCTGCTGTTCTTTGGTTATTTTTTTATCGACTCTTTTTAGTCGTGCTTTGTAAGCACTATTACTTATGACTTCTTGGGCTCCAGCTGTTCTATCTTTTCCACTCTTACATGCAATAGCTCTCATTCTAGGTCGTGATTTTGGATCGTGAGCTGCACCTCCTTCCGCAATGTCTTTAACCATTTTAACTTTATTTGGTCTCCATTGTTGAGCTACACTAGAAAATTCTATACCTAGTTCTTCTGTACCTTTTTTAGCTAAAGAGACAATTTTAGCTTCATCCCCAGGCTGCAGAGCATTGTTATATATTTGATACTCAATTTCACCTCCAGCTACAGACTCAACATGTTTTAAATTCTCTTTTGTTACTTCTAAATCAGTCCTTTCTTTCCCGGCATAATAAGCAGGGGTAGCTGTACGAAGGTTATCATTAAGTAATATCGTCTCTCCATCTTTTGTTTGTAGATCATTCGTATACAAAAAGTTTCTAATCCCAGGCATAAACCTAAGAGTAGTGGGTATTGTTATATTGCCTTCAAGAATTCTATCCGCATTATCTTTAACTATTTCTTTTTGGTAAGGTTTTAGATCTTGAAACCATTGAGGTTTTCTTTCAGCAGGAATTTCTGCATTTTGAATGTCCCGCAAATCTTGTCTTTGTTTTTCAGAAAGGGGTGTAACTTTTGCTGATATCGTTGTTACTGTATCATCATCTAAACCTTTTATAACTGTCACTAAATGATTAGGCTCATCTTGTTTCATATTACATGCATCTCTAAAATCCCCAAGAGCTTTTGCTAGATCTTTTGGTTTTTCGAATTCTTCTCCTCCTATGGAAATTTTAGATTCATGTAGCTTGAGCACAATATGTGTTTGTGCATTTTTTATTTTATCAATCACTGCTGATGGATCTATAACTTTGCCATCTTTATACATGTCAGCGCAGCTTGCTTGTGTTATTGCTAAGATTTCATTTTTTAAGGTAGCTTTTTGAGTTGCAGTTTTTCCTTCTGATTTTTCAATCATCTCAAAAGCACCTCTGGTCGTCCCTAAGATGGACATTATTCCAGCTTCTGGGGTATCTTCAGGCTTTTGGAAGATTTGGCCATGATCTTGCCTTCTAGCATCTCTCACTAGAGCTGTATCTTTATGATCTCTATCGTGACCTAAGGTAGATATAGCTCCTTCTTTTTTATATCTTGTGATATTTAGCCTGTCGTCTAACTTTATCTCAAGATCTCGTATTGCTTCTGTTAAGCTAGTACTATTAGGAGTAAGAGTTGTTATTTGCTTATATAGGTCATCAAACTTTTTGGGTTCTTCACGCCTAAAACCAGTGCGTTCATCTAAAGCATCAGGACTATGGAACTCTTCAGTTAATTTTTTAGCATCTGCTTGAACATCTTCAACTGTGGCCTTTGCTGAGATGAGTGGATCAGCCCTAGACATAATAATTTCTTTTATTTCTCTTTATAAAAGCTAAGATAACATAACAAATAACTCCCATATAGAAAAAAGGAGAAAGGTGATAATTAACATTTAAAAATTGTAATATATTAACTGCAGATATAGGTCACTTGAGACATATATTATTAATAAAAAAGTGAAAAATAATACTTAATTTAAGCTCCTTGTGCTATAGCTCCATCACTTCCATCTGAAGCTGCCGCTGCTTCTTCCTCTGCTTCTTCATTTTGTTTTTTAGGATCAAATGGAACCTGTGTTGGGATGAAAACAGGAGTGATTAATCTCTGGGTGAAGAACTTATCTTTAAAATAGAAGATTTTTTTAGATTTAATTGGTGGGAATGATTCAATTAATACTATTTGTTCGTCTCTTGGGAGAAGAATCACTTCTTGAGGAAGCAATAAAGCTCTGGAAGCTGAAGAAACATTCACAGATTTCGGCTGTACGCTAAATAGTTGCTGCCTGCTATAAGATTCTTGCTCGACTGTTTTATTTCCGCATAGTTGAGAAATAAGATTCGCTGTTTCATAGTTATTCGCAGCATATGTGATACGAAAAGTAGAGTTAGATAGGAATGAGTTCATTCCTGCATCTTCGTAAGTACCCTTTAGCTGCTGTGTATCTTGAATGATTAAAAATAGCCTTACTCTATAGCCTCGAAAATAAGCGATGCCTGCTTTTATTTGGTCCATTTTTCCAAGAGTTGGAAATTCATCTAATAAGAACATTACGCCATAAGGTTCTTCCTTCAAATCTGGCATTTTACGGCTTAAAAATTCAGATGCTTGTTGATAAAAAATTTGCATCAGCTTTTGTAGGCGGTTGATGTTATCTGGTGTTAGACCTACATATACCGTGGTTTTTTTCTTTTTAAAGTTTTGTATGTTAAAATCTGATTTTGCTGTTGTTGCATCAATTAAAGGATTTGCCCATAATTCAAGAGAGGAGTTAAGAGTTGAAATTACGCCCGATCTTTCCTTATCAGCTTTTTGAAGGAAAGCTGCTATATTCATATATGCAACTGGATGGATCTGATCTCCCATTGTATCCATAACTACTGCAAAATTATATATTACGTCATCGCTTCTCATAGTGCGTACGACTTCACCAAATGATTTTGTTTTATTAGGATCCGCAATAAGATATAGTACTACTCCAAGAAATAAGCTTCGCGCTTCATTTTCCCAGAAGTCTTGCTTAGGCAATATTAAGTTCGCAATTTTTTGTACGTCATCCACCATTTGGCCTGGTTTACTACTTACCCAATCTATGGGATTATAGCAGTGAGATATACCATCAGGATTTGCTGGTTCCCACACGTAACATTCCTGTCCTTGGCTTGCGCGCCATCCAGATGTTAAATCGTAGTTTTCAAGCTTAATATCATGCACAACTATTGAATGTTCCCAAAATAAAAGATTGGGGATTACGAAACCAACACCCTTACCGGAGCCGGTAGGTGCAAATAAAAGAGCGTGCTGGAAACCATCAGCGACATAGTAACCAACTTTATCTACTCCAAGAAGCATACCTGTTTTGGATCTAAGACCAGCTCTTCTTACATCACTTTCTGATGCCCAGTGCGCATCGCCATAAACTTTTTCTTTGCCTTGAAATATATTAAGATCCCATATTTGATGCCTATATATTACATATGGCACTAGAGCGGCAGCAAAAGTGACGATAATAGCGCCTAGAATTTCAATTTTGATATATCCATATTCTTCCGAATAAGCAAACAACGAAATATCTGACCATGTTTCTATTAACCAATTTACCCATTTTATAAGAATATTATATGGTTCTAAGTTGAGGCCAACTGCATAAAATTCTTCTGTAAAGAAAGATACAAAAGCTCCTGCTACCCAAGTTAATGGGATTAGCATAAAAATATGCAAACATATTTGAGAAAGGAATTTTTTATTATCTCCACTACTCATTTTCTTTGCCTATCCTTGCTTGCTTAAAATAAACTTCAGAAATATATCTTCTTCCTCCTGAACCTCTTTTTAACTGGACTACTATATCAACTACAGATTCTATATATTTTTTTATTTCTGCAGGTGGCATTCCAAGCCCTGCTTGCATCACCATTAATTTTAATTGCTCTAAAGCCATTGCTGGTGTGTCAGCATGGAGGGTCGAAATTGAACCAGGGTGACCTGTATTTATTGCCCGCAGAAAGCTAAATGCTTCAGCGCCTCTAAGCTCTCCTACAATTATTCTATCAGGACGAAGCCTTAGGCAAGCTTCTATTAGATCTTGAGTTGTAACTTTTGCTCTACCTTGGCCTCCTTTTGAAGCCAGTAAATGCACTCTATTATGGTGATGAGGAAGTTGCACTTCTCTTGCATCTTCTACTGTTATTAAACGTTCTTCATTTGGGATTGCAAGTAAGGCTGCGTTAGTAAATGTTGTTTTACCAGTGGAAGTACCACCGCTAATAATAATATTTTTCTTCGATTTTATAGCATGAGAAAGGAAATCTTTGATTTTATTCTCTTTTAAAAAGTCACATAAAATAGCATCATTAGGGTCTGCAGCTTCTATTGTTGTCGTTGACGCAAAAGCACCCATTTTATCGTAATCTTCTAAGGTTAGCTGCATTTGGCTTCCTTTCCTTATCGCCATAGCAGCGCAGCCTGGCTCGCAAGCAGGAGGGAAAACTACTTGAATACGATATCCATTTGGTAATGTCGCTGATAATAAAGGCTTTTCTTCAGAAATAGTTTGATCTGTGGATTGAGCAATAAGCCTACCAAGACCTAAAAGATGATCTATATCTATTTCTGGAATGAGTTCTTTACGCTGATCTCCTTTTTTCTCAACCCAGGCTTCTCCTGGCCTGTTAATCATAATTTCATTTACACCATCTTCAGCAAACAATGCTTTAAAAGGCTGTAGATATGTTTCTAATGCTGCAAAACTCATTGTAATAACCTTGATTTTGTTACTGCTGCTTTTGGGAAAGTATAATCTTTGTTTACGTATATTTTTATAACTGTTCCTTGATCAATTGTGACAGTAGGTTTTTGTGGATCCTGTTTCATGATATCCGTAACAGTTTTAGTAAAGTCCTCATACCCCTGTTTAGTAGCTTCTTGGGCTTTGGTAGGTGTTGAGTTAGTAGCAGACGATGTAAGGCTTGTATTTGCTACTTGCATTAAAGAATTGTATAAAGCATCTGCTGTTGCTTGAGTTTGACCTTGTGGGCTCGTTAAAGCTGTTTGACAGGCGGTGTTTACTTGCGCATAGTTTGACGAGGTTGAGTCTACTGCTCCACGTGCTGCTGCACACATTTGAGTTATTTTAAGAGGTGGTGATAAAGTTTGGTTGTTATATACCGCTTGCACTGAGGACTGAATGCCTGTGGCCTGTCCTTGGATATCTGCAGCTTGTGCTGAAGTTTGCTCAGGTGGAACTAATTTATCTAGCGCTGTTGCAAACCCTACGTTAAGTGCAGTGCTTAATATTGCGCCTCCTAGTTTTTCCTTCACTTTTTTATCCAGTCTACCTTGAGATCCTTTTCTTCCAAGATTATCTATGCCTGTTGCATCGAGTGAAAGGGTAAAACCTGTTGGTAAATCTATTCTATCCCATTTTATATTGATTCTTCCGTATACTGTATCAATACCCGAGCTAAAATTACCAAATACTCTGGATCCCTTAGGTACAAGGATCACTTTACCGCTTTCAGAAAAGACATCTCTCGCAATTACTGCTCTTATTTCACCTGCAAAATCAGTATTTATTGCTGTTTCTATAACAGCATCTATAACCTTACCTTTGGAAAGAACATATTCTAAATCGCCTCTTTTCTTAAACGCTTGGTCCTGATCAATTTGTTCTTGTGTTTTGGATTCTATTCCTGCAACAAGCATAATAGCAGATTTTTGTCTAGCTGCTTTTTTTTGTTTATCTTGAACAGACATGTCTGCTTTTGGAATAAAACCTGCTGTTAATTTTTTATTTTTTTCGTTCGCAAATTCTGGCTCTTTAATTTTTGGTGGTAGCGGAGAATCTGGCTGCTGCTTCGTAATAGCTGGCGCTACGGCCTGCGCTATTATTTTTGGTGGCGCTGCTTTTTCAGGCTGGATTTTCTTTGGAATAGCAGGGGGTGTTGGTAAAGCCTGAGGAGGAGGTGGTGGTGGAGTCGCTGGATCTTTTAGTGCCGGAGCTTTAGGTAAAGCTGGCATAACACCAATCTCAGAAGAATCTATTTGTTGAGTAGGTTTTGTGACAACTTTTGGTTTTTCTACCTTATCAATAGTTTTTTTCTTGGTGTCTTCACTATCTCCAGTGAATATATTATATACCATAACTAATCCAGCAATCACCGCTGCTGCTATAATGAGCATATTTTGCTTTGGATTAGAAGCAACGGAAGATAACTCGTCAGAAATTTTTGGCGCAACTTTATCTTCTGCTGTCGGAGCTATTGTTGGTTGTTGTGCTTGTTGCGGCTGATTATTTTTATCTTCTTCCATATAGTTTTACTTTAATTTGAATTTTTCTTCGGATAGAAAAACTTTATTTGATACACTAAATCTTGTTCTTCGCCATCTTCTAATTCTTTAGCTACTAAATCGAACTGATAAGACCTTTTATTTGTTATGATAGTCATGTTTGTTCTAATGTTTTTTTCTAATGGTCTGAGAAAAAGTCTATTAGCAAGAGGTGTGATTTTCCATGCATATGAATCTCCGAGTGAGATAGTTTCAATCGATTCTCCATGTGCAAATTCTATATGAGATTGAAAACCATAATGTAATACTAATAAATAAACTTCATTAGGATTATAAATATAAGTTTTAATGCGAGTATCCCTGGTAATAGGCAAATCCTCATGAAAAGCGAGAGTCTTGCTACTTATTATTAATAATAAAGTTAAAATTAAATGTTTAGCTATTGTCATCATCAGCCCTATAACCTGTTACCTGGAAGCCCACAGGATTTATATCCCTGTCGCTTTCAGCTAGCTCCATTGGAATATAATCTACTGTAATTGTTGCTATTTTATCTTTTTGTGATTTTGCGCCGCCAGTTTCTATAATAGAAAAACGAACGAAATATTGATTATCTAACCGAGAAAAAGACTTTATCTTCAAAAATGTTGTGTTTTTATCTCCATATATCAAAGTGGGATCATTAGTAGGAGTTTTAATATATCCTATATAATCCCTATAAACGTTTGGCGTGGAGAATAGGCGAACATTTTTTCTTAAATTTGTTTCATAATCTACTGGATTATAGGTTTCCCTTGCCTCTAAATATTTCTTTATAAAATATCTGGTTAAAGCTTCATTACCACTTAAGAGAGTCGAATTTATAGGATTCACTACCTTAGCATATCCAGTTTTTTCTTCTATTTGTATTACGAATGGAGAAAATGTTTTTGAAGTGGAGATTTTGCCAACTACAAAAATAGAAATCATCACAGCTACAAAAGAAATTAATGAAATAAAAACTAAAATATTTCTTTGAGTTACAACAGTTTCATACCTATCTGAATACCAACCTAAATGGTCGACATTACCAGATGTATCCTTAGAAATGTTCTCGCCGGTGGAAGTATTATTTGCTTCCGTTCCGCCTTTTTTTAAAAGTTTATTTAATAAATCTTTTAGCATATCGTTAAGAGCCTTGATTTTTCACTCAGAAGCATAGTTAAACAAATAAAATTTATATCTCCAAGAAAAAACGTTATTTTTTGTATAAAAAAGTAATTATTAGTTTTTTATGCAACTTAAATTCCCAAATATCCATTAAAAGGTTTTTGTAATTAATCTTCGTCGCTATGTTGCCTTTCGTATTTTTCATGTTTTTCTTGGGCTTCAATGCATAAAGTCGCAACTGCTCTTGCTTCAAGCCTTTTAATTCCTATCGGCTCTCCTGTTTCTTCGCAATAGCCATAGGTTTTATTATCGATTCTTTTTAAAGCTTCTTCTATTTTATCTATCAATTTTCTATATCTGCTTCTAGTTCTTAGCTCTAGGGATGTTTCGCTTTCTATAGAAGCTCTATCATTTAAATCTGGCTCGTTCCAATTTTCTTCTTTTAAATGATCAAGAGTTTCTCTTGATTCATCTATCAACTCGAGTTTCCAGTTAGTTAATTTATTTCTGAAATACTCAAGTTGCATATCATTCATATATTCTTCTGATTCACTAGGGGCATATCCCTCTGGTAATTTTATTTGTGTCATCTTAGTGCCGCATATTAATTTTCAAAAATCATATCCTAACACAAAGTCTTTGTGCAATAAAAACCTAATAATTCAAAGAGATCTATACATGCAATAATGCTAGATATGTTAATTTAGCAAGATATTTGCTGTTAGGAGATAGAATTTGAACAAAAAAGTTAAAAAACTATTGTCAAGTTAATGTGGGATGTTACTAATTAGTACCAAGTTTCATTTTTTAGTGATCCTAAGGGTTTTTAGAGCTACGCATGCTCACCTATTACATATAGGATAAGCGCGATTTTTGTTGAAAACCCTTAGCTTGATTTGATCTGAAAATGATATGACATTATTATATGTAAAAGGAATTTGAGATGGATGATAAAAATATAGTTGATTTTGCTGAGATGAAAGTTGGAGGGAAAGTAATTAAACTTCCTATATATAAATCTTCAGTAGGGCCAAATGTTATAGATATAAACAAGCTTTATTCTGAGACTGGTCATTTTACATATGACCCTGGATTTATGTCTACTGCTTCTTGTGAATCTAAAGTGACTTTTATTGATGGTGATGTTGGGATTTTAAGACATCGTGGATATGATATTAAAGATTTAGCAGAAAAATGCAGCTATTTAGAAGTTGTCTATCTCTTATTTTATGGCGAGCTTCCAAATGAAGAGCAGCTTAAAATATTTAGAAAAAAAATAACTAGCCATTCAATGGCTAGTGAGCAGCTTCATAGCTTGATAGGGGGATTTAGGCATTCTGCTCATCCTATGGCTATATTACTTAGTTCATTTGGATCGCTTTCTTCTATTTATCATGATGTGCTTGATATTAACAATGAAGAGGAAAGAGAGATGGCTGCTATTAGAATGGTGGCAAAAATCCCTACTATCGCTGCTATGGCTTATAAATACTCAATTGGGCAGCCTTTTATTTATCCACAAAATGAGCTTGATTATTCAGAAGATTTCTTGCATATGCTTTTTGCAACTCCTTGTGAAAAATATAAAGTAAGCCCAACTCTTGCAAAAGCTTTGAATAAAATATTTATTTTGCACGCAGATCATGAGCAAAATGCCTCTACCTCAACTGTAAGAACGGCAGGGTCTTCAGCTGCAAACCCTTTTGCTTGTATTAGTGCTGGCATTGCTTCTCTTTGGGGACCAGCTCATGGCGGTGCTAATGAAGCAGTGATTAATATGCTTCGCGCAATTAAATCAAAAGAAAATATCCCAGAATTTATTGCTAAAGCCAAAGATAAAAATAGTGGATTTAGATTAATGGGATTTGGACATCGTGTTTATAAAAATTATGATCCTAGAGCAGCCGTTCTGAGAGAGACATGCAAGGAAGTGCTTGCTGAGCTTAATCAATCAAATAATCCTTTGCTAGAAATTGCAACAGAGCTTGAGCATATTGCTTTAAACGATGAATATTTTATTGAAAGAAAATTATATCCTAATGTGGATTTTTATTCAGGAATTATATATGAGGCTATGGGAATCCCTTCTCAAATGTTTACAGTGCTATTTGCAGTTCCAAGAACTTCTGGGTGGATGGCTCAATGGCTTGAAATGCATAATGACGAACAGCAGAAAATTAGTAGGCCAAGGCAGCTTTATACAGGCCATGTTCAGAGGAACTTTGTGAGTCTTGGAAAACGTTAGTTATTCACTTTGAATTATCTGCGTTGTTGCTCCTGAGCTCGCCTACTAGCTTATCGCCACTAGCATCTAATCCAAATCATATGACTATATTAGTGTGTTCATGGCATATCAATATAAAATTTTTAGAAAATATAAGCCATAAGCGGGAGCGGTTTGCCCTGCTGCGGCGCGTTTTTTTGCTTCAAAAATGAGAGGTATTTCATGAGGAGCAATTTTCTCTTGCCCGGCTTCAACTATCGTGCCGACAATATTCCGGACCATATGATGTAAGAATGATTTAGCTGTTATAGAAATTGTTATTTCTTCGCCATTTTCAGTTAACTCTAGATGAGTGATGGTTTTCATTGGAGATTTAGCTTGGCACTCCGTTGCTCTAAAAGATGTGAAATCGTGAGATCCAAGAAAATATTCCAAAGCTTCTCTCATTTTTGCTATATTTAATTTTTTAATTATATGCCAAGCTCTTTTCTCCATTAATATTAATGGAGACGGGCGATTGATAATTTTATAAATATAGCTTCGCTCTATTGCAGAAAATCTTGCATGGAAATCAGAAGGAACTAATTCGCATTCAAGAATTGAAAGTTTATGAGGCCGTGAATAATGATTAATTGCACCAATGATTTCTAAAGGAGGTTTTATCTTACTTAAATCGAAATGCGCAACCTGGCCCAGAGCATGGACACCTGCATCTGTTCTGCCGGACCCATATGCTAAAGTTTCTTCCTGCGTAAATGCAAAAATAGCTTCTTCTATTATCTGCTGAACGGAGACAACTTTTTGCTGCCTTTGCCATCCGCAAAAATTTGTGCCGTCATATTCTATAGTGATTTTATATCTTTGCATGTAATACCAAGTTTCATTCTAAAAATCATGCTGAATTTCCAAATAGCCCGATGTTCTTATGTGTTTATATATAGGCTCTGAGCCTTGCTTTGAAATCCAAGTGTATAATTTAAAATTAAGCATTAAGTTAGAAAAATTATAATAATTATATTGGATATAAAATTATCTGCTATAAGATTTTGGAAGTAATATATAAACCTCGATATTTTAATTCGGACGATGAATAAGGAATTACTTAAGTTTATAGATAAACTTCCAAAAATGCTTATAACTTTGATTGTTATTAACTGTCTCTATGGTTTTTTGGTGTTATATTCTGCTGGATATAACCACCTTGATCAATGGGCTTTTAAGCAGATAATCAATTTTCTAATATTTTTTCCTATAATGATTTTTATAGCTTATTTAGATTTGAGGGTGATTTTTAAATATTCGTATATTTTTTATTTTTGTGTGCTTGGAATGCTTATTGCAGTCGAGTTATTTGGATATAGCGCGATGGGCGCGAAAAGGTGGCTCAGTATTGGTGGCATTAGAGTGCAGCCATCAGAGCCGGCGAAAATTGCTATAGTGCTTTTTTTGGCTAGATATTTTCATAGTTTAAATGCGGAGCATGTTGGAAAAATTAGATATCTTATACCTGCTATTATTGCAGTGATTGTGCCAGCTGCGCTTATAATAAAGCAGCCAGATTTAGGAACAGGGATGGTTTTACTTGGTGTTTCTGGGATGATATTTTTTGCTTCTGGCGTTCGTTTGTGGAAATTTGGTGCCGTGTTTTCTTCTGCCATAATTGCTCTGCCTTTTATATGGAGCAAGCTGCATGATTATCAAAAGAAAAGAATAGAAGTATTCTTAAAGCCGGACCAAGATCCTTTGGGATCTGGCTATAATATTATTCAATCAAAGATAGCAATTGGCTCAGGTGGTTTTTTCGGCAAGGGGCTAGGGCAGGGAACTCAAAGCCATTTAAGTTTTTTGCCTGAGCATCAGACTGATTTTATTTTTGGGTGCCTTGCTGAAGATTTAGGTTTTGTGGGTGCAACTATATTAATTCTTCTCTATTCTCTTATTATATATATGTCTCTGAGCATTGCTATAAATGCAAAAAATATTTTTGGTAAATTAGTAGCAGCTGGTGTTATTTCCATATTCTTTTGCCATGTTTGTATTAATATTGGTATGGTCAGCGGCCTTCTTCCTGTGGTTGGAATACCTTTGCCTTTAATATCTTATGGAGGCACTATGATGGCTTCGATATTAATAGGTTTTGGATTGATATTGAATATACATGTTAACCAATATTCTAAGTTATGATTAATTTTTATGAATGATTTATATTACCTAGGAATAATATTTTTATTTTTACTTGGTTTTGTGGTTTTATTTTTTAAACACACAAAATTAAAGACTATATATAGTTTAGAAAATAAGAATTTAGAAAATATTCTAGCAGAAAATCAAAAACTTAATGCAGAGAAAATTGAGTTGATTAAGCAAATTGAGCAGCTTTCAACAAGCTTAAAACTTAATGAAGCAGCTCAAGGCGAAGCATTGAAAAACTCAAAAGCTGCTTTGTATGACTTAAGTAATTCTGTTGTATCTCAATTGCTTGAACTTAATAAAAAAGAGGCCGAAGAGGCAAGAAAGCAATCTGAAGAGAGAATCTCTAAATCCACAGAAAGCTTTAATACTGAAATGCAAAAAATTGCTAATTTAGTCGCGGTTTTGACTAAAGATGTGGAAGTTTCTAAATCGATTGTAGATAACCTTCATAATTCATTGCTATCTCCTTCTTCTGCTGGCTCTCTCGCAGAAATTACCTTGGAAAATTTATTAAAAAATTCAGGTTTGCAACAAGATTTAGATTTTAAGTTGCAATATAGCTTTGCAGGAAGCGACCAGAATAAGTTAAGACCAGATGCTGTTGTTTTTCTGCCTCAAGATAATTTAATTATTATTGATGCTAAATCTTCGCAATTTCTTGTTAACGAACAAAATGAGGCTGATTTAATGCGAAGCATGTTTTCTCATTTAAAAAGCCTTGCTAGTAAAGATTATACATCTGAACTCAGTGAATATTATTCCAAAAAAGAAATGAAATTTGGAAGAGTGAGCACCATAATGTTTATGCCGTCTGAGCAAGCTATTGATAAAATTTCTAAAATGGATAAAAGCTTTATTCAAAAAGCCTGGGATAATAATATTTTTCCTGTCGGCCCTTCTGGGCTTATGAATATATTATCAATTGCGAAAATGCATATCAATGAAAAGCAAAGAATAGATAATTATGAGCTAATTATTCAGGAGATTAATGGGCTTATTAATTCCATAGCTATTATTTCTGAGCATGGTGCAAAAATGGGGAATAATATTTCAAGTCTGATATCAAATTATGATAAATTTGCGGCATCATTTAATAGAAACCTTGTCTCGAAAGTGAAAAATCTTAAAATACTCGGTACTGGAAGCAATTCTAAGAATACAAATATGCTGGAGAGATACCAAGTTGTCTCTCATAAAAATGATCTTATAGAAGCAGAAGAGATTAAAGGCGAAAATACTGTAAAACTAAAAAACATTGATTGAAACAGTGATTTAGTGTAAGAATTGCTTTTTAGCGATATAGATATTTCTTCAAGAAAATTCCGTAATCCATAAGCTCAAGAAGCTTGAAAGGCGGGAATAAATAAAATTTTAAATATATAATTATAATGAATAATCAAAATTTGAATCTGTTAGTTGCAGTCTTACTCTCAATTGGAATAATGTTTGGGTGGCAGTATTTTGTTGAAAGACCAAAATTACAAAATCAAGTTGTCCAGCATCAAGAATATAATAAAGTGATTAGCGCTGTTGCTAGCGAGCAAAAAAACTCACAGGTTATAATTAGCAGGGAAGAGGCAATTGCTGGAGATAAAAGGGTGGATTTTCAAAATTCTTATATCAAAGGATCTGTAAATTTAGTGGGGCTTAGAATCGATGATTTAAGCTTTTTAAAATACAAGCAAGAAGCTGCAAAAGATAGTGCAAATGTTCATTTGCTTATTCCAAATAAAACTAAAGATGCTTATTTCGTAGAATTTGGATGGCATTCTAGCAATAAAGATATAATTTTACCTGGGCCAGATACTATGTGGACTCCTTCAAGCAGCTCTTTTGCTGTTGGAGAGGCTGTAACATTTTCATGGATTAGCCCGCAAGATATTGTGTTTAAAATGGTTATGTCTCTTGATGATAAATATATGCTAAATATCAGACAAGAAATAGTGAATAATAGCTCTAATACCTTATCTGTTCAGCTATACGGGCTTATGTATAAGACATTTAATTTTGAGCAAAATAGAATGTCTGTGATTCATGAGGGCGCTACTGGTGTGTTCCAAGACGAGCTTAAAGAGCTTTCTTATAAAGATATAAAAGATAAAAAGAAAGTAGAAAATAAATTAGGAAATATTAGCTGGCTTGGCATTACTGATAAATATTGGATGGTTATGTTTGTACCAGACCAATCATTTAATTATTTGAGTAATACAAGCTTCGCTATTAGAAATGGACTTGATAGATACCAGGTTGATTTTATTTCTCCTCTTCAAGTTGTGAATTCTGGAGATTCATTCTCAGTTTCTCATAGATTATTTGCAGGCGCTAAAGAATTGCCTGTTTTGGATGAATATGAGGAAAAATTAAATATTAAGCTTTTTGATAGAACCATCGATTTTGGCTGGTTCTATATTATTACAAAGCCGCTTTTATATGTGCTGCATTTTTTCTATTCTATAGTGGAAAATTTCGGCATCAGCATAATGATCGTTACTGTTCTCGTGAAGCTTTTGATGTTTAGCCTTGCTAATAAATCTTATAAATCTATGAAGGTTATGAAAGAGCTGCAGCCACAAATTGAGAGAATCAAGACTAATTGTGGCGATGATAAAATGCGGCTGAATCAAGAAGTTATGGCTCTGTATAAATCGCATAAGGTTAACCCTTTATCTGGGTGTTTGCCTATGTTTATTCAAATACCTGTATTTTTCTCTTTATATAAGGTTTTAAATGTTTCTATTGAAATGAGACATGCCCCATTTTTTGGATGGATAAAAGATTTATCTGTTGCTGACCCTACAAATTTATTTAATTTATTTGGGCTGCTGCCATTTAATCCGCCTTCTTTCTTGCATATTGGCATATGGCCATTGTTAATGGGCCTTACTATGTACCTGCAGCAAAAAATGTCTCCACCTGCATCTGACCCTGTTCAAGCACAAATGATGAAGATGATGCCGCTTATATTCTTATTCATGTTTGGTAATTTCCCGGCTGGGCTTCTTATATATTGGACATGGAATAATATTTTATCTATTGCACAGCAAGCTTATATAAATAAAAGTAATGCATAATAAAGAAGATATATCTCCTTTAGATAAAATTTTTTCAGGTAATATAGATTTTATTTTTGGAGCAGATAAGGCTGGCATTTTACCAAAAGAATCTCTTTCTGAAATTGCTTTTGTTGGTAAATCCAATGTTGGCAAATCCAGCCTTATTAATAACCTTACAAATAGGAAGGCCCTTGCTAGAGTTTCTCATACCCCAGGGCGAACAAAGCAGATTAATTTTTTCAAAGTAGCTGAAAGATTCTGCATAGTCGATCTGCCGGGATATGGCTATGCGAAAGTTAGCAAAGCTGAACATGCAAATTGGGAAAAGCTAATTCTTAGCTATCTCTCTAAAAGAAAAACATTAAAATTAGTTATGCTTTTGATAGATTCAAGGCATGGAATGAAAGAGAATGACTTTAAAGTTTTAGAGCTTTTAAATGATTTATCGTTACATTATTGGATTATTTTTACTAAATCTGATAAAATTTCAAACAAGGAGAGGGAAGCTTTAGAGAGTGGAGCTTTGATATTAAGCGATAACCCATATTGTAAAATTTTATTCACTGATAATAAAGGCAAAGACGGAGTTAGTGATTTAAAAAATTCTTTATGGAAATATATTAACAGCCGTTTTTTTTAATGAGCGGAATAAATTATGACAAAATTTATATCTGATAAAACTAATTCCAAAGATACAACCGCACAATTGATCGTTATAAAATGCCATGCAGCGACATTGCAATCTGAAGAATATCTGAGAGATTTTGCATCTAGCTGTTATGAACTAAGTCAGTATGGAGCGAAAATTATTATTATTCATGATATAATCCCTGCTGCATTAGGAATACTTGAAGAAAGTTATCATGAGAGGATGCTAGCCCAAAAATACCGCGCATTTATTTCTGCATCTAAAATTATTTCTGCATTAAATGATTTGAATCTACATGCAGTTTCTATATTTGCGTCTAATTCAGAACTGATAAGAGCAGAATTTTCTCAGAGGAATGATCCTGATTTGCTTTTAGAAGATTATATAGCTCTTCCTAAAGAAGTTAATCCAGAGATTTTGTTCTATTTAAGTGAAAGCTCTAATATTATCTCTATTATATCGCCAATTGGCTTATTTGAAAAAACAGGACGCGCTGTTTTATTAGATAGCAATATAACGGCAGCTAAGATATGCAGTGCTGTTGACGGCAGTTATTTAATATTACAAAATGATGAGGAAATTAAGGAAGAGCTCGAAGAATTTATCGAGTCTGGCAAAATAGGTCTTTCGTTTGAGCAGGAATCTTTAATAAAAGCTACTAGCCTTGCTTTAAAAAGTGGCTCTATAAAAGTGAGAATTCCAAGATATAGCGATAAATTAATTAATTCTTTTATTTGATTTTTATCTTTATCCCATCATAAGCTGGTTTTATGTGAGAGGGAAGTGACCCTTTAAGCTCATTATATTCTAGTTCATGCCCCATATTTGTTAGATATATTTCCTTCGGGGCAAATTCTTTCTCCCATTCTAAAACTTCCTTTAATCCGCTATGAGCTGAAGTTTTATTATAAGCAACGCAATCTACTATCCAGGAATTAATATCTTTTAGATAGTGTTTACTCGCATCAGGAAATTCTGTGACATCGTTAGAATAAACAAAATTTTTGATCCGAAGGCCTAGACTCATATTCAGACCATGGATTTGATTAAAAAGCTGAATTTCTATTTTTCCTATTTGGAGCAAATCATAATTTTGGATCTCTATCGGCTCTAGAGGTTGAGGTAGTTCTCCCATAGGTCCGAATAGATAATTATGGTGTTTTAGTAATGAATCTAAAGTTATTTTATTGGAATATAATTTTAGCGGCTTATTTGCATTATATCCAAAAACACGAAGCTCATCTATTCCGGAAGTGTGATCTGCATGATCGTGAGTGCATATTAAAGCATCTAGTTTTTTGATGTTATGTCGGAGGAGCTGGCTTTTAATATCTGGGCCAAAATCTACTAAGATTGTTGTTTCCTCATCTCTTATTAATATTGCACTACGCATTCGTTTGTTGTATTTATCAGGAGAAGAACATACTCTGCAATTACATGCAATAACCGGGCAACCTAATGAAAAACCGCAACCTAAGATAATAACTTCCATGGAATTAAAAAAATTTTTTTATGATTGGTATGGGTATAATAAAGAAATATTTTTAAGTATAAATCATTCTTTTTCAGATTTATCAATTCAATATTTTTTTAAATTCATTTCTCAAATCTTCAATATCAGTAGCTTTGCCATTTGTTATATTTTTTTAGTAATATTAGTGATTTTTTGCTCTAAAAAAAATCGTTTTTCAGAAGAGAGATTTTTAAATTTTTATAATTACTTTGTGAAGATAGGCATTTGCTATGGATTTATCGGTCTTAGTTATGCATTGATGAAGTTTACTATTAATATGCCAAGACCATACTGTTCTTTGCTTGAAGGTAGCTTTGTTACTATACTTGATTTCAGTGGGGAGAGATGTTTGTCTAGCTTTCCTAGCGCTCATACAGCTATTGTTATACTGACTTCTTATGCTTTATGGCCTTTTGTGAGGTTACCTGTAAAATTAGGGCTAATTTGTTTGTCTCTATTAGTTATGTTATCGCGCATTATTCTTGCGATGCATTACCCTGCAGATATCCTATATAGTATTATCATAGTTATGATGATAATTTATCTAGGAGGCTTATTTTATAAGCTTCTTGAGCGCAGCATAATAGAATATGTGGGTAAGTTTTTTTATAAAAATCTTCGCTCCAAAATATCCTAGTAGCCTTTTTACAAGATGAAATATTTATCTTTAATATTTTTCTCCCTTTCCCTGAGTAATTTTTTAGTTATGGGCTAGCATTAAATTTAGAAAATGTTCCAATGTTGGAATATTTTTTAAGTGTAACTAGTTGTTATGTAGCGCTTCATTTGAGGTGGTTATGTGCGCATAGTTCGAGCTAACATAAATATCTTTACTGAATTGATATATAAACTAGTTGTTTAACAACCATATAGTCTTTTGTTTGGTATATGAGGTTTTACTCCAGTATTCAAATTATTTGACTATAAAAATATGAAGGAAAATTTATGTCTAAAACATTTTCAGTAGACCCTTTTACAAATTTACGCTTATTCGAAGCATTCAAGCATTTCGCATCAGACGAAGCTGCATCTGGCGCTCTTACTGACGCACTAGCGCATGAAGCGAACCCAGACGCTTCTATAGCTAATATCCCGGATCTGCAGGACGCGTTGAGTGCTGCTTATAGCGCAGCAGAAGCAGCTCATAGAGCAGCGCCAGGCGGGGCAAGTGAGCTTGAAGATTACAATTTTTACCGCGATCTTAAACATTTTACAGTAAATTTAGGTTATGCTCCTTTACATTACGCTGTGCAGGTAAGTTTACCTAGAGCAGAAGGAATATATACTAATAGTATTACAGTACTTCTTGAACATGGAGCAAGCCAGAGTAGTTTATGTGTGGCTTTAGAAGAAAGTATTTATAATGCAAGATTTAAATCCATTATGTCATATTCTGACTGTAAGGATTTAGTTTCTAATTATAATAGAGATCCAAGTTCTTATCATATTCCAGCTGAACTTGCAGGCGCTGTTGCAACACCTCTTCAACTGGCTTGTATGAGAGGTAATGCTGCGGATCAGATTAAAAATGCTGAAGAAGTAATGAAGTTACTCATCACTCATGGTGGACATTTTGATGCTGCATGTGCTAAATCTTACAATGTAAAGATTATGTATCAACTAAATAATACTGATCCATATGATACTGCAAGATTTGAGGACGGAAGGCCTTATGATACATTTGAATTTTTAAGATGGGTAGTTGGATCTTGTACAAATAGTAATTCTTCTTTTTATTCGAATACTATGGAAGCTTTTACAAGCTTGTTAAGTTTACCTTTGGTGAAACAGTTTTTCCAAGGTAATGTTGCAAGTATTCGCAAAGAAGCACATGATACAATTTATCTACCTTATGCAGAAGATGCAGCTCAGATGAGAGATATTATCGCTCATAATGATGCAATGCAAGGTGTGTATGATGCGTTAATGGGAGAAGCTCATCCTGCGGGTGGTGGTGCTGGTGCTGCTTTGGAGCATGCGGCGTAGAATTCACAAACTATAGAGATTCTGGGCTTGACCCGGAATCTTTTTTATCGTCATTGCGAGCTTAGCGAGGCGTTGTTGCATGGAAGGAGGTGTATAAATTAATGGAGGTATTTGGAGGTAGGTGTTTTAAGCTGCGATTATGAGATTAATAACTTTGCATTTAATTTTAGCTTGAGTTTCTCTAGTATTTTCCTTTTTGTTGCTCAGATAATCA
>CAMCRO010000006.1 GCA_945877265.1 Rickettsia typhi
TTAAGTTGAATATTTGAGTCGCTAATTTTTGCGTCTTACCTTGCTCAATAAATTCTATTACCTTCTTACGTAGATCTATACTATATGCTTGCATTCTTTCTTCTAAATCTATCTCATACTATACGCTAACTCAACTTAATTCACTATATTGCGCGCAATTCTTCATGATATCCTCTACTTGAGGAAAACTATCTTCCGGCTTGCTGCTCATATATCCTCATTCCTTAGCTACTTTTATTCTAATTAAGAAGATTTTAATAAACAAAAATAAGTGGGATTAATGAGTGAATTTTGATGCTTTTAAGGTATTTGCCATCAGATTTGCAACAGTAAGAGGCCCAACTCCCCCTGGAACAGGTGTTATAGCTTTTACATAATCTGAAATTTCATCGAACCGAACATCTCCTGCTATTTTGCCTTCTTTCGTCCTGTTAATTCCAACATCTATTACAACGGAATTAGGGGAAAAATATTCTTTGCCTAGTGAATATATCTGCCCTGTTGCTGAGATTACTATATCCGCATTTTTAGTGAGGGAAGAGAGATTTTTAGTTTTGGAGTGACATATAGTAACTGTTAAGTCGTTTTTTAATAATAACGACGCAAGAGGGCGGCCGACTATGTTAGATCTGCCGATAATTACAGCATGAAAACCTGCTAATTTTTCAAAATTATCTTTTATTATATCTAGAACCCCAAGTGGAGTACATGGAATAAAAAATGGCTCCTGGCCTGAATAAAGCATGCCTATATTTATGGGATGAAATCCATCTACATCTTTTTTAGGATCTATAGTAGAAAGAATTTCTTCATTATTGATATGTTTTGGCAAAGGAAGCTGCACTATTATGCCATTAATGTCTGCATCTTTATTGCAATTTTTTATAATTTCTAAAAGCTCGTGCTGAGTAATTGAGCTATTAAGATTAATTAGATTTATATTTATTCCAACTTCCTGCGCAGTTTTAATTTTATTTTTCACATAAATGCTACTTGCAGGATCATCTCCTACTAAAATAATAGCTAACGTGGGAGCTTTTTTATGCTCTTTTATTTGCCGTGAAATTAACTCAAGCTTTTTGCTCGCAATAAGCTTTCCATTTATAATTTTACTCAAGTGATATTCTCAAAATTCTTATTGGTTGAATGTTCAAAATGGAAATCTTTACCATCAAAAACTCTCTTATAAGCATGATGCACTGCCGTTGCAGCTTCTGCAAAGCCTGTTAAAATAAGTTTTAACTTTCCTTCGTAAGAGGCAACATCGCCTGCAGCATATATGCCTTCTATATTCGTCTCTGAAGTGATTTTATCTATCTCAATATGGTGAGATTTAAAATTTAAACCGAAATCTGCTATTTTGCCAAGATCTGTGGAAAGACCAAAAAAAGCGAGTAAAATATCCGCATCTAAAGATTTTATATTATTATTTAGGTCATATAAATTTACTTTCTCAAGTATGCCATCTCTTCCTTCAAGGCTATGAAGCTGGAAAGGAACTTCCTTTATGATTTTTCCATCTTTAACTAATTCTTCAATCTTTTCCATGCTCGCAGGAGAAGCCCTGAATTTATCCCTTCTATGAATTAGATAAATTTTATTGGCTATTTCAGAAAGATTAATAGCCCAATCAACAGCGCTATCTCCACCTCCAGCTATTGCAATATTTTTGCCTCTAAATTCTTCTTGTTTTTTTACATAATAAAATACGGATTTTCCTTCATATTCTTCTATATTTTCAAGAGGAGGACGATTGGGACCAAATGCACCTGCACCTGCTGCTATTATTATTGCTTTTGCTTCGATTTCGGTGTTTTTATCAGTTCTTACTTTAAATTTGCCTGCACTTGAGCTGAGTGCAAACACTTGCTGCCCTAAATGAAAAACAGGACTAAATCTACCTGCTTGCTGCGCAAGATTATCAACTAAATCTGAAGCCAAAATTTTAGGGTAGGCCGGAATGTCATAAATAGGTTTTTCGGGATATAAGGCCGTGCACTGCCCTCCTATTTCAGGAAGAGCATCTACCACATGGCATTTCATACCGAGCATTCCTGCTTGAAACACAGAAAATAGGCCGATAGGGCCAGCTCCTATTATTAATATATCAGTTTCGAATATATTCTTCATGCACTAGCTTTTAATATTTTCGATGTTAGTGCATATTCAAGAACTTGATTAGCATCCGATATCGGAACTATCTTAAGACCTGCTTTAACGCTATCAGGTATCTCTTTCAAATCCTTGACATTTTCTTCTGGTATTAAAACTGTTTTTATACCGCCCCTGGTTGCAGCAAGAAGCTTTTCTCTAAGCCCGCCAATTGGCAAGACTTTGCCTCTTAATGTGATTTCCCCTGTCATTGCCACATCCTTCTTAACTGGAATGCCGCTAATAAGAGAGCATATTGTAGTAAATATTGCAGTACCTGCGGACGGCCCATCTTTCGGAGTTGCACCTTCTGGAACATGGAGGTGAATATCATGATCTTTTAATTTTGAAGAATCTATGCCTAAAATTTCAGCTTCTGATCTGAAATAGCTAAAAGCTGCTTGAGTGGATTCTTTCATTACATCACCGAGCTTACCTGTTGCTTTTATTTCGCCTTTGCCAGGAACAAGCAGAGCTTCTATTGATAATAAATCTCCTCCAACTTCGGTGTAAGCAAGCCCAGTTGTGACACCTACCTGGCTTTCTTCTTCAGCAATCCCAATTTTGAATTTTCTAACACCTAGATAAGATTCTAAATCTTCTGGTTTGATGCTAATGGATTTGATTTTCTTATCTGTCAAAATTTTTCTAAGAGTTTTTCTTATTAAATTAGCAAGTTCTCTTTCTAAATTCCTCACTCCAGATTCCCTGGTGTAATATCTTATTATATCTAAAATAGCTTCGTCAGAAATGATAAACTCATTTTCTTTCATGCTATGTTGCTTGAGAAGTTTAGGAAGCAAATGATCTCTTGCTATATGAAGCTTTTCATCTTCTATATAACCCGAAATTCTTATTATTTCCATTCTATCAAGAAGCGGACGCGGAAGATCAAGTGTATTTGCTGTTGCTATAAACATTGCATTTGATAAATCATATTCTACTTCGAGATAATGATCCGAAAAATGGATATTTTGCTCTGGATCTAATACTTCTAGCAAAGCAGAAGTGGGGTCTCCCCTGAAATCTGAGCTCATTTTATCTATCTCATCAAGCAGGATTAATGGATTAGATGTTTTTGCCTTCTTGATTAAATTGATGATTTTACCTGGCATGGAACCAAGATAAGTTCTTCTGTGCCCTCTGATTTCTGCCTCATCTCTAACACCGCCTAAAGCAAATTTTGCATATTTTCTTCCTGTTGCTTCTGCAATTGACTTAACAAGGGAAGTCTTACCAACACCAGGAGGACCAACAAAACATATTATAGGCCCTCTGATTTTTTTTGAACGTTCTAGCACCGCAAGATATTCTAATATTCTATCTTTGACTTTTTCTAAGCCATAATGGTCTCTGTTAAGTATATCTTCCGCTTTTTTTACACTAAGCTGGTTTTTATCAAATTTGCCCCATGGCATTCCAAGAAGAGTTTCTAGATAATTTCTAATTACTCCAGCTTCTGAAGCTATCGGATTCATTGATTTCAATTTCTTAAGCTCAGATTCCGCTTTCTCCCTTGCATCTTTAGATAATTTTGTTGTTTTAATTTTTTTCTCTAAATCACCTAACTCAGATTTATCATCATCTCCTAACTCTTTGTGAATAGCTTTCATTTGCTCGTTGAGATAATAATCTTTCTGAGTTTTCTCTATTTGCTTTTTCACTCTTTGCTGTATTGATTGCTCAGTTTCTATAGCAGCAACTTCTGATTCAATTATTTTATCTATATGATCTACTTTCTTTTCTATTGAAATCATCTCTAGAATTTCTTGCTTATCCTTAAGCTTGCAGGTTAAATGTGAAGCAATTAAGTTGGATATGTGAGCAGGATTTTTTTGATCAGCTAAAGAATTGATAACTTCAGGATTTATCTTTTTATTTAACCTTACATATTCTGAAAAACTTAAAACAAGCTTTGCGGTTTTATCTATTAAAGCATCTATGTCTTCTATTTCTTTATCTGCTATTATTTCATATTCTGCTTCAAAGAAACCGCTGTCATTATTTCTAACCTCTTCCAGCTTTACCCTATGAGTTACATCCACTAATATTTTTAAGTGCTGGCTTGGAAGACGTATCACCTGAGATAAAGTGCCTATTAAGCCAATTTTATATAGATCTTTCGTATCTGGATCTTCATCTGTAGATTTTTTTTGTGTAACTAATAATATTGATTTATTATCTTGCTTAGCATTTTCGATAGCCTTTATGGATTTTTCTCTTCCTACATATATAGGTGTTAACATACCCGGAAAAAGCACAACATCTCTGAGAGCTATTAAAGGAAGGGTTTTTATTTCTGACATCACATATCCTAATTTTTATTTGGCTAATAAATATTTTAAATTACATATTGGCCTTGCTTATAGATATTTATATAATCTAAAATGCTTCTAATTCAACTGGCTTGCATAATATTATGGCAACTAACTTTGATTCTATTGAAAAAAATGAAATAGGAAAAGCTCTAAATAGAGTATTGCCATATATTCATCAAACTCCTCTAGTAAGTAGTGAGAATCTTGATTCAATGCTTGGACATAGAATTTTGTTTAAAGCTGAATCCTTACAAAAAACAGGAGCTTTTAAAGTAAGAGGCGTGCTGAATCATCTTTTATCATTAAAAGAAGAGGGAAAATTACCAAAAAAAGTTGTTGCATACTCAACAGGAAATCATGGTATTGGAGTTGCTTATGCTGCCCGCAAACTAGGGATTGAAGCAAGAATTTATCTACCGCGAAATACAGCAATATTAAAGCAACAGCAAGCTGTTTCGCTCGGGGCAGATGTTATTTTCACAAACTCACGAAAAGAAGCTGAAGAACGAACAAAATTTGATGGAGAAAATGGATATTATTACATGCATCCTTCTGACGACGAGAGAACTATAGCAGGAGCTGGCACAGCTTGCCTTGAAGCTTTAAAGCAAATTGACTATCCTATTGATGCTATTTTTGCCTCTTGCGGGGGGGGCGGGCTATTATCTGGATGTATTCGCGCAAGAAATGAATATAAAAAAGATATATTAGTAATTGGGACCGAGCCAGAGATTGCAAATGATGCTTATCGCTCCCTTAAAGAGGGAAAAATATTTAGGTTCGAGGACTCTCCTATTACTATCGCAGACGGGCTTAGAACCCTTGCTTTATCTGAACGTACTTTTAATTACTTAAAACAGCTTGATGAATTTTTCACTATTAATGAAGATGAAATAAAATATTGGACTGTTTGGCTTATGCATTTACTTAAGCTCGTATGTGAGCCATCTTGCGCTATAAGCATGGCAGGAGCATATAAATGGCTAAAAACACAGAAACAACCAAAAACTATTTTAGTTATGCTATCAGGCGGAAATGTTGACCCATCAATCCTCAGCGAATTGCTAAATAGCGAATATTTGCTCGTAAAACCAAAATTATAAATAGGAAAATAAATGAAGAATAGAGGACTCGGCAAAGGCTTATCTGCCTTGATAGGCGAAAAAAAGGAAATGACATATAATTCTGAACAGAATATGGAGAAAATTGTAAAGCTTGATATTAGTGATATCATGGCAGGTAAGTTCCAGCCTAGAAAACTCTTTAACGAAGAAGCCATCGCAGAACTTGCTGATTCAATATTAAGGCATGGAATTATACAGCCCATAATTGTTAGGAAAATTCTTCATAATTCAAAATATGAAATAATTGCTGGAGAGCGAAGATGGAGAGCTGCGAAAATTGCAGGCCTTACTGAAATTCCTGCAATTATAAGAGAGATAGATGAAATCTCTGTTGCAGAGCAGGCTATTATTGAAAATATACAAAGAGAAAATTTAAACCCTATGGAAGAAGCTGAAGCTTATATGGAGCTGATGAATAACCATAAATATACTCAGGAAGATTTATCTAAAGCTATCGGAAAAAATAGATCCCATATTGCCAATATGATGAGAATTGTTTCCCTACCTGAAAAAGTTAAAACATATATAATTAATGATCAATTGAGTTTTGGGCATGCAAAAGTTATTGCATCTTTTGAAGATGCAGAGAATATTGCAAAAGAAATTGTAAGTAAAAATTTAAATGTCAGACAAACTGAGCAGCTGGTTAAAAATTGGAGCAAGAAAAATTCAGCAAAAACAGAGAGCAAAAAGCACGAGAAAAATAGCAATAACGATTTAGAAGCTATTTCTCTTTCTCTTACTGAAAAACTAGGAGTAAAAGTTTCAATAGAAGCAAAAGGACCTAAGGGTAAAATTGTTATACAATATAGTAATTACCATCAGCTTGATAATTTAGTTGAAAGGCTTGGATCTTAAAGTTTTAATATATTAAATTAATTTTCAAGATTTTGAAAAAGATCCGGAGAGAAAATTGATCCGAGTAGAACATATAAATACTAAATGCAGAGCGCTGAATTAAAAATAGTCACCCTGCATTTATTTTTAGAATTTATATAAAATATAAATTACATCTCTAAATCGCTATCTGATTGATCTACGCCTAATAGCCCTGGATCATCATCAGAAGAAAAGTTACCTTCATTATCGCTATCTGTATCCATCACTATGATATTTTCTCGCATTTCTTGTGCATTAACTATTACAGACCCAAATTCTCTTATAAATTCATTAAATCCTTGATTGCAGCAGTTATCTACATCTATCTCTTGATCCTCGATAATTTGTGCTCTTGTTTCTTCTTTATTAAATGTTTCAATCGCAACATATGAGTGGTCTGATTCATCTGCAAATCTACCTGTTTCTGCATTATATCGATGATACCAAATTACAGCTTCCCCGCCACGCCTCGACCCATCTTCATTAACGTGTCCTGTCATATATCGTTCTTGGCCATCGGCGCTTCTATAAGTGAATAAAATATCATCATCTTCTATCTCTTCATGACTTACATATGCAAAATCTTGATTAAAATTAGCTGCATAATTATCTAAAAAAGCTAATGCTTGTTCCATATCAAAGAAACCTCTATAAACTTTATTTTCAGGATACTGACCAGCATCAAAAGTTTGTACCATATATACTACTTGCATATTTTAATTACTCTATAAGTTATTCATGTTAAATATATTAACATAGGTTAATATATAATGTCAAATACAAACTTAATATTAATAATTTAAGAATTGATTCGATTAAACTTAAAAAGATTCTTTAATATGTCCTATTTCTGGATATAAATTTGCTACTTCGAAAATTAATTGGCGTAAATATAACAATTTTTGTTTCATCTTTTCCGTATAACTCAAAAATTTATCCATTAAATCGAGATTTTCAAATTTTTCCATAATTACTTATTTCCGGGGAATGTAACTATAAAACTCGCTCCATTTTCACCATCACTTTCTGCTGTTATTGTTCCGCCATGAACTTCGACAATACGTTTACAAATAGCAAGCCCAACACCTCTACCACCTGCCATAGTTTTTGTTTTGGAGCTTACTGTAAATGGTTCAAAAATTTCATATAATTCTCTAATTGGAATCCCGATTCCAGAATCTGTTATTATTATCTTAATATCTTTAGAGCTTTGAGTTAGGGAAATTGCAATTTGACCATTCTCACAATATTTTATCGCATTGATAATTAAATTATCCAGCAGCTGAATTATATATTTTTTATCAGCCTTTAGATTGATCCCTTCTTTTATATTTAATATAAATTCTCTGTTATCGTTATTTTCTTCATATAATTTTCGGCAAATTTGAAGCTGCTCGTAAATTAATGAACTTAGATCAAATTGCTGTTTATTTAATTTATAATTTAGTTTATTAAGACGCGCTAAAGTTACTAAGTTATCATCAAAAGCTTTAAGGCTATGAGAACTTTTAACTATAACATCTAAAGCTTCTTTCTTTTGCTCATCACTTAATTTATCGTAATTTTCTTGTATAGTCTCAGCCATTGATATTATACCCGTCATTGGAGCATGATATTCATGGGTGATATTACGAATAAATTCTGCTTTTAAAGCTAAAGCTTCTTGGGCTTCTTTTTCTTTACTCACTATTAAATCACTTAAATATTCATTTTTTTCCTCTGTAAGTTCTTGATATTGCTGCTTAGGTCTTAAAAACATAACCATGGCACCAGTAAACAAGAGCAAAGAATATATTAATTTAAATTGCAGCCCTGTCTCTCCTCTTGGCAATATAGACATTCCTGTTTGATATTTGAAAAAAACTACTGAACTATAAATACCCACGAGCATTATTATTAATATAGATTGCCAGCGCATTAAAGCCGCCAGAATCAAAAGATTAATCATTGATATCATCATTGGAAGGGGAGAGAATTTGCTCATAATTACAAGCAAACTTGCGGAGAATATCATAACATAAACAGAGCCAAAATGCCAAATTAGAGACATTATTTCGGGATTTTTAAAACGTTTTGGCCATGCAGGATAACTTAAAAATATTGCAGCAAGCAATAGCACTGAATCTAAGACAAAAGCACTAAGCCAAGCATATTCCGAATGTATATTTTTCGGAATTGAATACATAATAAAAAATATTGATGCTATAGAAAATAAACCAAAGGAAAAATAGATGGATTCTTGCTTAGGAGTGTTGCTTTTTAAAAATTCTATTAAATCGAAATTTCTTACTGATTTAATAAAATCACGATTTTTGAATTTTTGCTCTATTTTAAGGCTTTCAAACGACCCTTTATCTTTTATTCCAACCCACCCGCCTGGCTGTTTTAAAACATAATGATAACTTAATACAACTAAAATATTAATTAGCATCGCAGGTATTGTAGGGTCTATTGAAGTTCCAACGAAATGGAATGAAATGCTTGTTGTAACACCTGCTATCATACCACTTAAAATGCTTTTAAAACTAGTTCTGAAACCTGCTATTGCTAAATAAAATGGTACTGTTACAATCGGACCATAAAAACTTGCTACGAATAATATTAGCTTAAGCATGTCTTTTACAGAAATAACCAAAATTATCGCTATTAAACCGACAATTAATAAGGCTACACGCGATATAATAAGTTCAGTTTTTGGAGAATATTTAACCCCAGAAAATTTTACTATATCATGAGAAAACAATACAGAAGCTGCATTAAGATGAGAATCCGCCGTGGAAATTAATATAGCCATTATTCCAGCGAGTATTAGCCCTCTAAGACCAGTATAGGAATAATTTGAAAGTAAATGTGGAACGAGTTCATCTGGATCTAGATTTGGAGCTTCAGTTATTAGCAATATTGCAATCCAGTAAGTTAATAAAGTGATGAGTAAAACGCAAAATCCTGCCCAGAAAAATGACTTTTTAGCTTGTTTTATATTTTTAGCTATAGAGATTCTTTGAAACATCGCAGGATCTATCATCGGCATTAGGAAGACTAAGGCTATGAGACCAAAATTTGCCATATCTAAATAGCTATTAAAATGAAATACTTTTTTATAATCGAATAAAGAATTAGTAGATAAAGTTGTAATAACAGAGTTGGGACTATCCAAATTATTCCAAATTATGAATGCTAGTATGGGAATAAAAACTGAAAAGGTCAGAAGCTGCATTATATCTGTCATTATTACAGCTCTTATTCCACCGGCAGCTGAATAAGTTATGACAATTAACGCTGCAACTATCATAAGCTTATCTCCAAGGTTTCCAAAAGCATAAGCCAGAACAACAGCACCAACCTTAAATTGCATAGCAATAGAGCCTGCTGTTCTGAATAAACCTGCAATAGCCGTGATTACTCTAACCTTATTGCCATATATACCGCCCAGCGCTTCTGCAATGGATATTTTACCTAAAAATTCTGTGCATCTTGGAGCAATGATATAGCATATTATATAAAATGTTAAAACATCGCAAAGACCCAGAAACATATAATAGAGCCCTGCTTTGTAAACTCCGGAAGTCCAGATAGAAAAAGAGCCCCCACCTATGAAAGTGGCAGATATAGTTGCAGATATCGCAGCTGTTGTGAAATGCCTATTTCCTGTTGCATAATCTTTTATATTCTTTATGCCACCGCTATAAAGCAGACCCAATACTAAATTTATAAGTAAAAAAGCAATAAAAATTCCAGCATCTATATTTAAGCTCATCATTAAACCTTAAATTAATAATTATAAGAAATTGACACTATAAGTTTTAAGCAAAATTACAAATTTTCGCAAATAAAATTTTTATTTTTTTTAAATTTATAGTCTTTATCAATGAGAAAGAAATTTCTCTGCTTCAAGAGCTGCCATACAGCCTGTGCCAGCTGCCGTGACTGCTTGACGATAAATTTTATCTTGCACATCTCCTGCAGCATATACGCCTTCTATATTTGTTTTTGTGGAACCTTTTACTGTGATTATATAGCCTTCCTCGTCCATATTTAAAAATTCTTTAAACAAAGCTGTGTTTGGCTTATGTCCTATTGCAATAAAAACTCCATCTATAGATAACTTGGTTTTCTCGCTTGTTTTCAGATTAGAAATTGTTATGGCATTTACCGATTTTGGTTTTTCTTCTCCATGAATTTCTTCGAGAACTGAATCCCATATAATATTAATTTTTGGATTGGAAAATAATTTTTCCTGGAGCATTTTTTCAGCTCTTAGGCTGTTTCTTCTGTGGATAAGCGTTACTTTAGAAGCATGATTTGTGAGATAAATTGCTTCTTCTACAGCAGTATTACCTCCTCCCACAACTGCGACTTCCTTTCCTTTAAAGAAAAAACCATCGCATGTGGCACAGCCAGAAACACCAAAACCTTGGAATTTTTTCTCTGATTCTATACCAAGCCATTTAGCTTCTGCTCCTGTGCAAATTACAAGACTATCTGTTATATAAACATCTCCCGACATCCCAGTTAAAATAAAAGGCCTTTTTGATAGATCTACTGAAGTTATATAATCATTTATTATTTCTGTTCCTACTTTTTTTGCCTGCTCTGTCATCTGCTCCATAAGCCATGGGCCCTGAATTACATCCGCAAAGCCAGGATAATTTTCTACATCTGTTGTTATCATAAGCTGTCCGCCTGGCTGCATCCCGCACACCATAACAGGCTTTAAATTCGCACGAGCTGCATAAATTGCTGCAGTTGCACCTGCTGGACCTGAACCTAAAATTAATATTTTTGTTTTTATTTCCATAATTCTTCCTATTTTCTTATTTTTCTCTTTCACATTTTTCCATGATTAATCTAATTGCTTCTCTATAAAAGCCTTCTATTTCATAATTGGAACTATCTATAATTATTGCATCCTTTGCTATAGAAAGAGGCGCATTTTTCCTGCTTTTATCTCTGTTATCTCTATCTATTAAATCATTTTTTATTTCTTCTAATCTAAGGCTAGGGTTTTTAAGAACTTGATCTTTAAATCTCCTTTCTGCTCTCTTTTCTATATTTGCTGTGATATATAACTTTATATCTGCGTGCGGCGCTATAACAGTTCCTATGTCTCTACCTTCCATCAAAATTCTTTTATGAATTTTCAAAATCTCTTTTTGATCGAAATTTAGTACTTCCCTAACTTCTTTTATAGAAGCAATTTCAGAAGTTTTTCTGCTTATTTCTTCTGTAAAGAGCGATTCATCTTCTTCGAAATCATTTAATGTTAATGCGCAGCTTAGTATTTCATCTAATTTAGTTAAATTTTCTTCCAAAACTTTTTTTGCAAGCTTTCTATATAATATACTTGTGGGGCAATAGAAAAAATTATAATTTTCTGCTATTTTTTTAGATAAAGTGCCTTTGCCTGAAGCAGCCTCTCCATCTATTGCCAAAATAAAAGGTGCATTTTTGGAAATAAATCTTTCATTCTTATTCATGAATTACTCTTTCAATATATTCTCTATTTTCTCTTACCCACCCGTTGAATTTTTCTATTATTTCTGGATATTTTAATGTGGAGAGATAAAAATAATTATCTATAAAAATAAAATCTGGATTAAAAACAATTTCGTTTTCATATATTGAGCCTTTTAATAAATATTGCATTACATCATAATTGCAAAATATAGCATCTATTTCTCCTGCAATAATCTTTGATATAAGCTCAGCGCAATTATTTGCGTTTTTAACTTCTATTTTTCCATCTTTCTGTTTTTTTGAGAGAATATGATCTATATCATCGCCCTTATTTGTTCCAAAAATTTTAAAATCTTTCATTTTCTTACCATAAGATGATTTTTTTATAAAAATACCATCTATATAATGGGTAACAGGAATGCTATATATTATTTTATACCCTTCTTTCTCGGAATATTTCCATATATAATTATCAGGAAACTTAAAATCTAATCTACCTGCTAAAAATTCTTTATATAGCTCATCTGATTTATAAGGTTTATATATAAACTCTATCTCTTCTTCTTTAGCAAATTTATCTAAAATATCACGAATAATACCATAAAATTCCCCATTTGCTTTTACAGATTGATAAGGATGATCTATATAATCTTCTACTCCTACTATGTATGTCTTTGCTATTGCAGAAGAAGCAAAAATAATAAGACAAATTATCAATATTATTTTTCTCATTCGTGAATCTCGTAATTTTTGGATATAAATATATTCTTTAGCTCAATATAAGCATTATCTATATCTTCTTTATTATTACTTCTAAAAACTATATCTGTACCAGGTTTTTCCTGGCCAAAGAGGAATGGATAGCTTCCTATATCGATATTTGGATATTTATTCTGCACATTCTCCAAATCTTTTGCCACAAGACTCTCGCCTATATAAATTTTTATATTTTTGCTCTCTATTTTTGTTGCTGATTTTAATTGCCCAAGAACATATGCAAACATATTCTGCATTATTTCTGGAATGCCGGCTAAAACAAAAATATTTTCAATTACAAAACCTGGCGCTTTTGTTAAATCATTATTTATAAGCCTTGCTGGTGCTGGCATATATGCCATTTTCTCGCGAGCTTCATTTAGTTTTTGGCCCTTTTTTTCATAATATTCTTTAATCTGAATATAAGCTTCCTCATTTCTAACATATTCTGAGCCAAATGCCTTTGCTATTGATTTGCTTGTTATATCATCATGTGTTGGGCCTATGCCTCCTGTTGTGAATATATAGCTATATTTACTTTTCAGAAGATTTACAGCTTCTATGATATATTCCTCTATATCGGGAATTATTCTAACTTCTTTTAAAGCTATGCCTTTTTGCGAAAGATTCTTTGCAATAAATTCTACATTTTTATCCTGCACTCTTCCTGATAAAACCTCATTTCCAATTATTATTATTGCTGCTGTTAGTTCTTCTTTCATTTGCTTTTGCTTTTAAGTATTTAATGTTCTGATTTCTTAATCAAACGGTTTTATTATAACCATTATTATTATAAATATCATTAAAATGGCAGGTACTTCATTAACTATTCTATAAAATTTTTCGCTATGTTTGTTTTTTCCGCGAAAAAAATCTTTTCTCCATCTTGCAAGAAGTGAATGAAAAAGAGCAAGGATAAGAACAAACATCATTTTCAAATGGAACCACAACCCAAGGGCCTGCATTCCATATATTCCAGATAAAATTACGCCAAAAAGGAAAGTGGCTAACATTGCAGGATTCATTATATACCTAAGCAATTTTAGCTCCATTTTTTTAAATAATTCATCAGATTCGGAGCCTATTTTCACAGTAGAATGATATACATATAATCTTGGCAGGTATAAAAGCCCAGCCATCCAGCATATTAATGCTATTAAGTGAAGTACTTTAAACCATTCATAGTATTGAGCCATTTTTATTACCCCTACATACGCAATTTGAAAAATTTTCTGGGCAAATTTCGGACCCAAAATTATATATATTTTCTTCTTTCTTTGATGAATGCAAAACCATATCTGTTAGAGAAGAAATAAATTCTTTATTAATACCAAGAGCTTCAACTCTTTCATATCTAACATTATGACTATCAGCAATATGTTTATATTCTATATCTAGCTCTACAAGAGTTTCTATATGTTCTGAGATAAAAGCAATTGGAATAATTATAATATTAAATTTTTCTTTTGCTGCTTTTTCAATCTCGCTTTCTGTTGTGGGCGAAAGCCATTTTATAGGCCCAACCTTACTCTGATAACATAAAGAAGTTTCATACTTTGAGATTATCTCGTCTTTTAATATAGCTTTTACAGTATTTATAATTTGCCATTCATACGGATCTCCTGATTTTACATATTTAACAGGAATTGAATGAGCAGAAAATAATATCTTAACTTTCTCGTCTTTTTTAAATTTTTTTATTGTCTCTTTTATCAGAGAAATATGAGCATCTATAAATTTTTCATTATCATAATAACAACATATTTTTTTTACATCAGCATTGACAGATGTTTTTTTAAGCAAAGACTCAAATTCCTCAAAAGATGAGAGAGTTGTTGAGCTAGAAAATTGAGGATAAAGAGGAAGAAATATTATCTCATCTGGATTATATTCTTTTACCTGTTTAACAACTTCCTTTGCTAAAGGATTCCAATATCTCATTGATATAAAAATCTCGAAATCTTGAAACTTTGCTCTTCTAAGTGATTCTTCTAAAGCTTTTTTTTGTTTTTGAGTTTCTGCGAGTAATGGAGACTTTCCTCCCATTAATTGATAATTTTCTTGCGCTAACTTATATCTATTTTTTGATATTATATACGCAATTGCCTTACGCACTAAGAGGGGAAAACGAATTATCCATTTATCTGAAAATAAATTAAATAAAAAAGGACGTACATTTTCTAGTGAATCTGGCCCACCTAAATTAAATAATATTATTGCAGTTTTCTTATTTAGAGTTTCTGACATATTCTACCAAAAATTTTACATTTTCTATTGGTGTATGCTGCATTATACCATGCCCTAAATTAAAGATAAAATTTCCTCCTGATAATTCCTGCATAATCTTATCTACATGTCTTTTTATTTCATTTTGACTTAAGAATAAAACTAGAGGATCTAAATTACCCTGAATAACAATTTTCTCCTGCAATTTAGCAGCATATTTTAGTGGAACAAATTGATCTATCGATAGCCCGTCAATTCCAGTTTCTTTTATATAATCTTCTAAAAATAAGTTAGCACCTTTTGGAAATCCTATAATTGGTGTTAGAGGAGAATAATTTTTTATCTCTGAAATAATTTTTTTAGTTGGCTTTATTACAAATTCAAAAAATTGTTCTTCTGTTAGAATGCCAGACCAAGAATCGAATAGCTGCAAAACTTCTGCACCTGAATCTATTTTACTTTTTAAATATATTATTGTTTGCTCTGTTATAATTTCTATTAAATCAATAAGTAGAGATTTTTTTTCATAGGCAAATTTTCTGCAATAATCAAAATCATGCTTTTTTTCGGAAATCATATAAGTTAGAACGGTCCAAGGGCTTCCTGCAAAACCTATTAATGTTTTATCCTTATCTAAAGCTTCTCTTGTAAGCTCTAGTGCCTTGCATATTTTTTGGATTTTTTCTGATGATTCCTTTGTTTTTATAATTAATTTTTCAAGATCTTTTTCTTCTTTTATTATTTCTAATTTAGGGCCTTCTCCTTCTAAAAATTTTACATCCAGCCCTAGAATATGAGGAACTACTAAAATATCAGAAAATATTATTGCAGCATCAAAACCAAATCTTGTTATTGGCTGCAATGTAACTTTGCTAGCAAGCTCTGGGTTATAACAAAGATTTAAAAAACTACCTGCTTCTTTTCTTGTTTCTTTATATTCTGGTAAATATCTTCCTGCTTGCCTCATTAACCATATAGGCGGATTTTTTGTTTTTTCTTTTTTTAGAAGAATATCTAATAATAATTTCATTATTTTATTGTATTTGTAGTTGTTGTTGCCTTTTATGTTAATTAAAAATTATCCAGATTTTTATCCACATATTTTTTAATAAAATTGTCTCTACACATAGACTAAACTAAAGGTTTATAAAAATTATACACATATCCCATAATGTCAAATAAAAGAAATAAACATGTGGATAAGTTATATTATTTGATGATGACAAAATGTGTATAAAAATAACTCACATTTTTACTAACAGGGTTATACACAGAGTTATACCATAGCATCATACTAAATTCTGCAATTAATTTGTAATTGTTGCATAAAAAATAAAACAAAAGATGTCACCATCGGGTAGTCGTGGGTCCAAGACATTAAAGGTCTTGCGTATTGCTGGAGTATTTTATGGATTGCCGCCTATCCGAGAATGATTATGGAAACGACCAATGCAAGTCTATATAATCATTATATAAGCATCAATACCAATTAACTGGATAAAATCAATTTAATTAAAAAAAAATTATACAAAATTTCATCTATAATTTTTTGCTATAGAGAGAATAAAAATTTCTTTCGCTCCGGCTTTTTTGAGCTCTCTTGCACATAATTTTATTGTTTCTCCTGTTGTGATTACATCATCTATCAACAGAATTTTTTTTCCTAAAACTTGTTCAGGAAATGTGCATAAAATCGTATTTTTTAAATTAGTTTTTCGGGCGTTTCTGCTAAAAAAAGTCTGAGATTTGGAGTATTTCACTTTAGATAATATATCTGGAATAAATGGTTTGTTGCTATTTATACTTAAGTCTTTTGCGATTAAATGAGACTGGTTATACATTCTAAAGATTCTTTTGAGCCTGTGCATGGGCACGCATGTGATTAAATCTGCTTCTACAATTATATCTTTATATTTTGATAATAACATTTTGGCAAAAAATTTAGATAAGTATGTTTTATCGTGATATTTGAAATTATGAATTAATTTTTTAGATTTTTCGTTATATTTAAATATGCTTCTGGCGATTGAAAAAGGTGGTTTTTTATGCAAACATCCAAGACAAAGGCTATCTATTTGAATTTCAAATGGCAGGCCGCAAATTTTACATAAAGGCTCGTTGATAAAAACATAATCTTTCCAGCAATGTGCGCATAAAAGAAATTCTTCGTCTGTTATTTCATGGCAGTCCATACATCTGGGCGGCATTAAATAATCGACCAAATTTTTAAATATCATCTTTGAGATTTATGAGTTAATTATTTTTTCTAAAATGATCTAATACTAGAATTTTTTCTTTTTTTACTTCTGTGTCTTGCGGTTTATTGCTCGAAATATTCTTCTTATTTTTAGGGATATTTATTTCAGCAAATTTTGGATTAAACTGGAGCGAAAATTTTGAACTTGGATCTACAAAAGCAGTGAGCGCAGCGAAAGGTATTATAATATTTTCAGAGATGCCCCCAAAACTTAATTTTACACTTACTTCTCGATCTGTAGTTTTTAAATCTTCAAACTGATGCTGAAGGACTATTGTCATTTCCTCAGGATATTTTTGCAATAATTTATCGGATAATTTTACACCCGGAAATTTTGTTATAAAAGAAATTAAAAAATGATGATCCCCTTTTAGAGGTTGGAATTCTAAGCCTTTTATAAGCTTAATTGCAATATCACGCATTGCATCATCTACAAGTTTCGGATAATTTATATAGGAAGAAAATGGTTTATCCATTGTAATATAGCGAAGTTTTTAGTAATCTTTTGCATGCGTCATGCTACCCTTTAGTTTTAAAAGGTCAAGATTTTTGTAAAATCTTGAGAAACATAATTTTAGTTATTGAGTTTTGAAAATGTTTAAAAATTATCCCGATTGGACAAAAGCAATTCATAAAGAAGGCCATATTTTTATTTTTATAGCAGCTGCTGTTACTTTTTTATTTTCGTCTGCAAGTACGAATCTTGGATGGATGTGCTTTGTTGGAACTATATGGTGCGCATTCTTTTTTAGAAACCCTGAAAGAATTACTCCAGATATAAAGGGTGCTATAATTAGCCCAGCTGATGGAATAGTTCAGGCTATTACAGATGTAAAGCCCCCTGCTGAGCTTGGACTTGGCGAAGATGAAATGACACGCGTTAGTGTATTTTTAAACATATTTAATGTGCATGTGAATAGAGTGCCTGCAGATGGCAAAATTATCAAATTACATTATCACCCTGGGAAGTTTTTTAATGCATCATTAGATAAAGCAAGCATACATAACGAGAGGCAATCTATTTCCATGGAAACTTCAACAGGCCATGTTATAGCTTTTGTTCAAATTGCTGGTTTAATAGCTAGAAGAATAATATGTGATTTGGAAGAAGCGATGGATGTGAAAGCAGGACAAAGATTTGGAATAATCCGTTTTGGAAGTAGAGTTGATGTTTATCTTCCTAAGGGCTCTTTTATAAATGTTGCAGTAGGGCAGACAATGATAGGAGGAGAAACTATTATTGCAAATTTGGATGAGAAAAAAGCTAAAAAATTAAATTTTGAAATTCGGTGAAATTAATAAATAGAAATCGTAGGTTAGGTTTTAAAAATCGGCCCGTTAGCTTAATAAAACTTATTCCTAATATTATTACCATAATAGGATTATGTGCAGGGCTTAGCGCTATTAGATTTGCTCTCGCTGCAAAATGGGAGCTTGCAGTTACATGCACTATAATTGCTGCTATTATTGATGCAATTGATGGGAAAATAGCAAGGCTTTTAAATTCAACTTCTATTTTTGGTGCTGAACTTGATTCTTTATGCGATGCCCTTAATTTTGGCATAGCTCCCGTTTTAGTTACATATTTTTGGACATTGGATGATTACAGCATAAAAGTTGTTTCATGGGGAATTGTTCTTTTATTTTCTGTGTGCGCAGTATTAAGGCTTGCAAGATTTAACACAATGGCAATTTCTGCAAGCGAAGATAAAATTCTTTCTGGGTTTTTTATTGGAATTCCGGCCCCTGCTGGGGCGATTTTAGCTCTTATGCCCCTTATTTATGAGTTTGATTTAAGAGAATATACTGATTTTTCCTTCCAGCCACATCCTTTGATTATAGCTGTATATCAGTGCGCTATTGCGGTTTTGATGGCAAGTAAGCTTCCTACATTTTCTATAAAAAACATCTCCGTTGATCCTAAGAATCTCTGGCTCTGGCTGATTTTTGCAGGAATTATAATTATTTCTGCATTTTTATATACCTGGATAGTACTGCCTTTGGTTGCAATTTTATATATATGTTCATTGCCTTTTAGTTACTTATCTTATAGGAAATTAAGAGACTTAACAGATTCCAGTAAAACTTTATGATAGGAACAATCACTTTAGAGTTTTTGTTTAAATTTTTTTTAGTTTTTGCAAGGTTTGCTGCTTTGGTGATTTTTTTACCCGGTCTTGGTGATGAAAGAGTTTTAGTAAGATTCAAACTGTTATTTGCTGTTTTTTTCTCTTTTATTGTTATTCCGATGGTTGAAGCTAGCTTGCCAAGCTTTTCTACTTCTTCTTCCACTTTATTATTTTATTTAGCTTCAGAAAGCCTCATCGGACTTATGCTCGGGTTATGTATTAGGATTTATTACACCTCTTTTCTTATTGTGGGAAATTTGATTTCTATGGAATCCGGACTTAGCGCAGCTTCTATGTTTGACCCAGGGCAGAAGGAGCAAGTCATGATATTTAGTAGTTTTTTGATGCTACTTAGTTTGATTTCAATTTTCTCTACTGATACTCACCATATTTTTATCTCTGGTTTTATAGAAAGCTATAGTAAATTTCAACCAGGCTTTATGCTGGATCTCGGAGATCTTGCAGATAGAATGAGCAGAGTGGCTGGCGATAGTTTTTTACTGGCATTTAAAATTTCCTCTCCTTTTTTGATAGTTGGAGTTGCAATTTTAGTTGGAAGCGGTGTGTTATCCCGCTTAATGCCTACTTTGCAGGTTTTATTTGTTATTACTCCAGTGCAGATTTTGGTTATGTTTGCTGTGTTATTTATAGTTTGTGGCAATATTATTGAATTAGTGATCCAGAATATTATATCAATATTTCATCTTTAAATGATTGTATCATTAGCCTATTTGAATTAGTTGTGTTGTTTACTTATTATTTATTGGTTTGGGTTTTTAGCGGGGCGCAATCTGCTTTAATCTGAAATTTTCTATTATTGGGGTTTTTTAGCAAAGAATATTTTTATTTTTGGAGAGGCTATTAACTAGATAATTGATTTTCTATTACCTCATGATAATGTTTTAATTAATAATCTTTTAAATTTTAGAGTATATGAAAAAATTTGTAGTAAATTGTGATTTTGGCGGTCAGATGGCTCCTTTTGCTGTTTATATTGGAGTGCCTGAGGGAGGACATCATCCCCTCCATTTTCAGGGGGATTGGCTTTCAAAGAATAGAGGTGGCTCTATTCCCCCGAATATCATGGATGCTGTTGGAAAATTAAAGGATATAGCTGTAAAAAATAAAGTTTCGTTAGAAGAGCTATGTGTTTACGCATTAGGTGCAGCTCAGCAAGAAAAAGATCAAGGTAATTTAGCGGAATCAGGAGCTGATTCAGAAGAATTAGACGAAGAAGATCTCAATCTTGACGACTTGTTTGATGATGAAGATGATGACATTGTTATGTCTAATTCAGATGAAGATTCTAGCGAAGATGATGATCTAAGCGAAGATGAAGATTTTGGCGAAGAAGATGATTTGTTCGATTATGAAGATTTAGATACAGAAAGTCCTGATTCAGAGAAAAAATAATGATAATAAAATGGTGGGTCAGGCAGGACTTGAACCTGCGACAACACCGTTATGAGCGGTGGGTTCTAACCAACTGAACTACTGACCCTCTATCTAGCCTTCTACTTTGAATTATCTAGCTTAAAGTAAAATTTAGTTATCTATACTATTTTTGCTTTCAGAAGTCTATCATAAACTTATTTTAAATGGAGAATTTTTATAATTTCTTCTGAAGAATATCGCTTTAAAGGCCCATATATTCTGTTATCTCGCAATGTAAAAAATTCTTTGTTAATAGCTTTGAGATTCATGATAGGGCCGAATTTAATTAAGATGTCTTCATCTCCGCCGTCTGGATTTGCATAATCCGGAATAATCATTTTATCTAAAGATATAGGCTTTGTTTTAAAATAAATTTGCGCTTTTTGTTCTGTTTCTTTGTGGGTTAGGTTTAGAATTATAGATTCAGGATTTAGAACGCATTTATCAATTTTTATGGAATCTTCGATTTTTAAATTAGTTTCTAGCAAAAATTTGAAAATATTATCTTCCGCTCCTATTCTAGATAATTCATCTAGTTCATAATCGTAAATTGAGACAAATTTGTTCCCGCCTACTATTACAAGAGGGTGGGGAGAGTCGTAATTAGCTCTAAATTTTCCAGGTTTTTCTATTAATAAAATCCCACCTATATTAGTAGTTATTTCACCTTCTTTGTTATATTGGGTGAATTTTACTGCAAATTTATTTAGATTATTAAGATAAGATTCTATCTCATCTAACAGCCTATGCTCGCAAAGACTTTGCCCGTGTGAGCTTAGAGGATAAAATATTACATAAATTATATAAGCAGAAATTAGTAAAAAGTTTCTTATTTTTTTAATTTGCATATTGGGATCTAAAATTTATAATCTTGGAATATATCAAGTTTATAAGCAAACTAATAGATGAAAATATCAGCCATAAAAGAAAAAGCTCAAAATGAGAAAAGAGTTGCTATAACTCCTGAAGCAGTAAAGACCTATGTCAAAATGGGTTTTGAGGTATGTTTAGAGAAAGGAATTGGAGAAAGCTCCAATTTTTTCGATGCCGAATATGCAGAAGCAGGCGCAAAATTATCCAGCGTTCCAATGGAAATTTTAAGCGATGCAGATATTATTCTCAAAGTTCAATTTTCACCATCTGAAGAAAGCTATTCCGAGAAAGTTTTTGCCAAAGAAGGAGCAATAATAATAGGGCTGCTAAACCCTTATGAAAATCAGGAATTAGTGCAATATTATAAAGAGAAAAAAATAAATCTGCTTGCTATGGAGTTCGTTCCAAGAACCACCAAAGCTCAAAGCTTCGATGCTTTATCCTCTCAGTCTAATTTAGTTGGATATAGAGCTGTGATTGAAGCGGCAAATTTATATCCTAAATCTATACCTATGTTTATGACTGCTGCAGGAACTATTGTGCCTGCTAAGCTATTAGTTCTTGGTGCTGGCGTTGCAGGGCTGCAGGCTATTGCAACAGCAAAAAGACTCGGCGCATCTGTTTATGCTTATGACGTTAGAGCTGCTGCGAAAGAGCAAGTGGAAAGCCTGGGAGCTAAATTTCTTTATCCAGAAGAAAAATTAGATTTATCTAATAATGGAATATATGCAAAAGAAACAGGCACAGAGTTTGCAAGCAAACAAGAAGAGATGCTAGAGAAAGAGATTTCTAAATTTGATATAGTTATTACTACTGCCATGATTCCAGGAAAAAAAGCTCCAATATTAATTACTAAAAATATGGTGCATAAAATGAAACCAGGCTCTGTGATTGTTGATGCGGCGGCTTCCGGCGGCGGAAATTGTGAATATACTAAGCTAAATGAAATTAGTGAAGAAAATGGAGTTAAAATTTTGGGATGGTCAAATTTTGCTTCTAATATCGCCCAGGATGCCTCAAAACTTTATGCCAAAAACCTTTCTAACTTAATTACTTATTTATCAAAAAATTCTGTGTTTTTGGATGAAAGCGATGAGATTGTGAAAAGTATGTTATTGACTTGTAGGGAAAATGCGTAATTTACTGTTAGTTTTTCTTAGCTTAGTTTTATCTAGCTGTCAGAGCAATTTCATAAAAGCCATTTATAATTTTAGAGCACAAACTCCTGCGCCTATTAAAAAAGATATAAAGGTTGCTCTGGTCCTAGGCGGCGGTGGCTCAAGATCCATCGCTCAGATTGGCGTTATAGAAATCTTAGAAAAAAATGGAATTAAGGCTGATTTGATAATTGGAACTAGCGGTGGGAGCATTATTGGCGCTCTTTACGCTGATAGTGCTGATATTGAGACGGTGAAGAAGATAGGACTAAATTTCAAAAGAGCCGATATATTAAATCTTTCGCTTAAAAATGCTATTGAAGGTGCAAGAAGCCTTAGAGGTGGATTTGATGGAAGCTCGGCAGAAAAATTTATTGAGCAAAATCTTAAAGCACAAGATTTTAATCAGCTAAAAATACCTTTTATAGCAGTTGCAACTGATATTAATTCTGGCCAGACTGTTGAGCTCCGAAGCGGCAAAATCGCACCTTCCGTTAGGGCTTCTTGCGCTATCCCTGGGCTTTTCTCTCCTGTTGAAATATATGGCATGACTCTAGTTGATGGCGGGGTTACAGCGCCTCTTGCAATTGATATTGCAAAAAGCTATAGGCCTAAATTAATTATAGCTGTTGATGTGAGCTTATCTTTGAAAAAGGACAAGGTTCAAAATATGCTCGAATTAGTCCATAGATCTGCGCTTTTAAGCTATAATGCTTTGAATGAATTAAATGGAAAACGCGCTGATATATTAATTAAACCTTATCTTGAAGATGTTGGTATATTTGATGACCACAAAAATGAAGAAATTTATAACGCTGGAAAATTAGAAGCTGAGAAATATATAAAGCAAATAAAAGCTAAGCTGAAAAAGTAATACCCAGCTTCATTTTTAAATAATCCAAACGATTTTTGCAGAACTCATCGTGCTCACCTATTATATATAGGCTCCGCGCGATTCGTCTTTAAAACCATTAGTCTTCTTTAATCTGAAGCTTGGTATATAGTAATGTCCTAATGATTTCTCGTGTTATTTATACACTTCAGGTTCTTGCTCCTACGCTCAAATGAAAATATTTTAGCTATACCAAGCTTCATTTTTAAGTTATCCAAGCGATTTTTGCAACACTCGCCTTTGGGTGCAGATTTGCGCCGCTGTTATTGCGAGCAAACTCGGAGAGCACGGCACAATAAAATATCAACCTGGATCACCAGGGAGCTAAAGCTCCTCGTGATGACGAATCATAGCTGACTTACCGCATCGATTTTCAAACATCCTCGTAGTGATAATGAAAATCTAGGATTCTCATTATCTATGCAACAACGCTGCTAGGTCCGGAATATGCTTTTAATCCTATGAGATGCTGAAAAAAGTGGCGCATGACCATTTTACTATTAAGAAATATCAGAATCTTCTCCTAAAAGATCAGAATTTAACATTCCTTCATGCCTTTCTGGTGTTTCAGAAGGAGCAGCATGTGATGCAGCATCTGTAAGTTCCTTAATCTGAGCCTCAATATCTTCAATACGCTTCGCGTTTAAATAGATTAAATGCCTAATCTCTGATAGATAGCCTTCTCTGTCGTATGAGTCTATTTCTTCTGACCTAATTTTTCTCATATGTGTTTGGCAGTCATCAAGCTCGCTCTGGACCTTCGCTTTCTCTAGCAAGAGATTTGTTAGAACTGGACTTTTTCTCATAGTTTTATCTTATATAAAGTTTAATCCTGGAGGGATCTTTTCGCAATCGCGATTATTTTAAGCTGCTCACAAATTCTATCAAATACTATTTTTGGTAAAATCATATTTGTTACTACCTCTAAGAATTTATTTTTATATTCAAAAGAGAAGCTGGGTTTTGATAAAACTGGCCCATCTAAAATCATTGCTATTTTAAGAAAAGCCCCAATTATATTAGCATAAGCATTTTCTTGTTTTGAGAGTATTTTCTTAATTGCTTTTGGAACCAAATTAGTTTTATTAGATAGACCCTGAGCAAGCGCTATAATAAGAGAAGCTCTTTGATGTTGATCGAAAGGAATATCTGTTGTGAGGATGAAGCTAATCATCCATTCTGCTCTATAGCTTCTATCCACATGCCTTGGATATTGAGAGAGGATAAGGCTGATAATTAGCAAATTATTCAGATCTTTTGTTAATTCTATATTTAAAGATTTAAAGGCTTCTTGATATAATGAAAGCGAAAGGCCTGAGATGTTATGTTTTGCAAAATCTAAGCATCTCTCGAGCGCTATATCTTTTTTCTGCTCTTCTTTTGAAAGAGCGCCGAATCTGACGCCTTCTTTTAAACCAAAAGTGGAGATTACAAGCTTGTTCGGATTGAAATATTCTATTAACCCGCGCATTACTGTTATAGCATGTTTGTTGATTTTATATTGCTTAAAAAATTGCTGGAATCTTTGCAATGTTTCTAGTTCATCCAAAAATTTAGTGAATTCTGCTGGAGTAATGACTAAATTATGTAAATTCTTGATGACACTATGGTTATAATCCATATAGCATCTTCCGAGCAGCCTTAGAGCACCGCCAATTAAATATAAATTTTTACAATTTTTAATTTGAAATTCTGCTGCTAAACAATCAGTTATATACCCCGAATTTTCAATTTGTAATTTATTTAGAACTTTTGTCCCTATGCTTAAAGACTTAACATTATGGACCTTTTTATCAAATACTTCTGCAAGCTCTAAGCTTCCCCCGCCAAGATCTGCTGCTATTCCTTCTGCATCTGGAATGCTTGAGATTAGCCCTTCGGCTGTAATTCTTGCTTCTTCATCGCCGCTAAGCAACCTTATTTTTATGCCATATCTTTTATGGATTTCTTCTATAAATTCTGGGGCTTTTTTATGATTGCGAAGAACTTCTGTCGCAACGCAGGAAATTTGAGAGACATTTAACTCGTTAAAAATTTTTACGAAATATGCAAATATATTATATGTGCCGTGCTTAATATCAAGCGAGCTCATATCAAGCAATGATAAGATATCGCTTTTAAATTTTTCATTAAAAATTTCAGCAGCGCCTAATTCATTACTATCGTAAATTGCGGCTCTTATGGCATTTGAGCCAATATCCATAACTGCAATTCGCATATTAATTCTCAACCTGTTTTTTAGTGAGAGCATTTTTTCTTCTCTTAATATTTTCCTTAAGAGCCGAAGAAAGTTTCTCTATTTTAGAAGATTTTTTCGCAGATTTATTCGCTCGTGCAACTAGGCCCGATTCTTCTTTCTGTGGAATATTTTTATTTGAACTTGATTTATCTTCCATAATATGGCAAATATAATCATCTATTGATATTATATCAACTATTTTTAAGCCGCTATAGCTCAGTGGTAGAGCACATCATTGGTAATGATGAGGTCGAAGGTTCAATTCTTTCTAGCGGCACCATTTTTAGTAATTACAAATTCAGCATAATTTTACGACTTTATCTCCACCCGCATTCAGGAGTTTTGTGCTTAACAGAAGAAAAGTGAGAAAGAGTGCAAGATAAAATAATTTAGGCTGTTATGTGTTGATATATAATGTTACACTTAAAGATGTGAGCAAAGAGTGTTTTGCTTATTGCCCATATGTTCAAGCTATCTAACGTTTTTTATATTAAATTAGCAACTTTGTGCTTGGAGCTCGCATATTGATTTTAGGCTTCGCTCATTGCCACAAATATCTAATTAATATAAAAACTATAACCATCAATAGGGAGAGTGAATATGAGAAATCTAATATTATTTCTATTAATGACGAGTTTATCTAGCTGCGGGATATTTAATACTCATGCTGCAAACAAGCAAAATCCACATCCGAACTCTAAAACAAATGCTCCAAAAACGAGCATAATAAGCCAAACTGCAGATGACATCCGAATTTCAGCTGGAATTCACATTGATCTTTATGCTCTGGATTTATTTAAGCCTATAGATGTTAAGGTAAAAAATGGAGTGGTTTATTATACAGGAACAGTAGCAAGTGTTAAAGATAGCTTTGCAGCTAGCGGTGTTGCCTGGAAGCAAAATGGCGTTAAGAAAGTGGTGAATAATTTAACAATACAAAAATAATAGTATATAGCTTTCTAGATTCTGGCCCTCAGCTGAATGAGAAATATTGGCGAAGATGGCATAATTTTTATGCATAACAAAATTTTTACTTTATTATGCTTTGCATAAATTCTGAATGAAGTTTGTGCTCTTCTTCTGAAGGATATACTATTTTAAATTCATAATTTTTAGAGAATTGCGGCTTGTTTTCTTCCAAGCTTACTGATTTATTACCAAGTTCTATCTTAATTTGCCTTCCTCCCGAAAGTTCTACATAAACTTCTGCAAGTAATGCAGCATCTTTTAGAGCACCGTGATATTTTCTATCTGAATTATCTATTTTAAACCGCTTGCATAGGGCATCTAAGTTATTTTTTTGCCCGGGAAACATGTTCCTGGCAATTAAGAGCGTATCTATAACTGAAAGATGATCTAAGGAATGTTTATTGATTAAGCTCAGCTCAAAATTTAAAAAATTCATATCAAAATTTGCATTATGAATTACAAGCTTGCCTCCTGAAACAAATTCTAAAAATTCATCTGCTATTTCATGAAATTTTGGTTTATCTTTCAAATATTCAGATGAAATTCCATGTATTTGGAATGCCTCAAAGGGAACCTCGCGCTGCGGGTTAACATAATGATGGAAAGATCTTCCAGTTAAGACCTTATCTATCATTTCAAGAGCACCAATTTCTATAATTTTATGGCCTTGACGTGGATCAAGGCCTGTTGTTTCAGTATCTAGTATTATTTCACGCATGAATTTTTTTCATTTTTTCATATAATACACAAGAAAAGAAAGAAAGGAAATTTGCTAAAAGAGCAGGAAGTAATTCATGTATATAAGTTTTTGCTTCCATGCCATTTATGTTCCACAAAATTGCTGTAGTTGCTCCTGCTACCATCGCTACATAAAATGCATATCTTGGTGCTTTTATACCAAAAATATTAGCGAGTAATGGGATGGACACTACAGGACCCCATAAAACATAAGAATAGAGCATAATATCTAAAAGATTATCAAATCTAAGAGCCATTATACAAGAAAGCAGGCCAATGATAAGGCTTGAAACTTTTGTTAAATTCAGTTCATTAAATTCTGATAATTTATCTCCTGCTAGTGTTTTATAAAAATCGTGTGAGAATGAAATTGCCGCTGTATTCATGAATGAATCTGCAGTTGACATTATAACTGCTATAATACCCGCAACCGCAAAGCCTTTTAAGCCACTTGGCATGCATATATCAATCAAATAAAGGAAAGAATTATTTTGATCTATATCTGGGTTAAGAGCGTAAGCTGCCATTCCAGAAACTATTGCTATGAAATATAAAGGAAGGCAAATAGAAGCAGATATCCAATAAGCCTTTTTAGATTGATTAACATCCCTTGCCATTAACATTCTCTGAATCATTGGAGGAGAACATAAAGGAAGAGCAACTGCTATAAAATAAACAAAATATTTGTAAGCTGTTTCTTTATCTGGAGGTAATAAAGCTACTTTGCTTGCGGGCAATTGTTGGAATAAATGCAGCAAGCCTCCTGTTTTGTTTAAAGCGACGCTTGTTACTAAAGGTACTGCATTAACTAAAATAAAGAATTGCAGGGCATCTGTCCATGTTACGGCTCTCACGCCACCAAAAGCAGAATATGCAATTAAAATAATTGCGCTTAGAAGCACGCCTGTTAATGAGTTAAGACCATAAAAATAATCAAATACAAAACTTAAAGCCTTAAATTGTACAGCAACTAAAGCAGCTGAGATTAAAAAACCAGAAATACCTGTGAAAATTTGGGCGTTTTTTCCATAAGCAAGGCCGACTATATCGCCAACTGAAATGGCATCCTTATATCTACTTACTCTTTTTGCTATAAAGCCATATAAAAACATTGAAAGAGGAGCAGCTGTTGAAATTAAAAAGAAGCTGAGCCCTGTTTTAAAGCCTTGGGTGGATTTATTTAATATCGATTCTCCATCTACATAGGTGGCGAAAATCGTCATTACTAAAGTTACAGTAAGAAAGTCTTTACCTCCGACGGCAAAGTCCTTCATGGATTTTACATTTTTACCTGCTAAAACCCCTATTATTACAGTTAAGAAAAGATAACAACCAATTATTGCTGAATCTAATATAGTCATTTATTTACTCCAGAAAATTTTGTCATAGCTAATAGTCTAATTATGTCTTTAAGACAATAATAATTTAACAAAATTAATTTAATATTCAACCAAAAGTTAAACTTGCTATGTTATTTTCTTCAAAAAGTATATAAAAAGCAATGTTGCTTTTATCTCCTACCTTTTGCGTAATCTACTAATTTTGTTTTTATAAAAGGAATGGAATTTATTAATGATAAACCAATCTCTGTTATTTTATTTATTGCAGGTGCTTTTAAATTGAAAATTTTATCTATTGAATCCGTGATTCTTACCATTGCTATATTATCAAATTCTCTTAGTTGCTGATATTTATTTAGCATTGATTGATCTGGCTTAAGACCTAAAGAATTATAATAAATAATCAAGTTTGTTAATGCTGATATATCCTTAATACCCATATTTAGGCCTTGGCCTGCTAGAGGGTGCATGGAATGCGCCGTATCTGCAACTAAAGCAAGCATTCCTTTGTAATATTTCTCAGTTATGAAAGCTGAAAGAGCATAAGATTCTGGCTTGGTTATTATTTCAATTTCTCCTAAACTTCCGCCTATAAATTTTTCTATCATTTTTTCGAGAATTGCATTGGGCTCTTGAATTAGATAATCTGCTATTTCAGAATTTTCAGACCATACAATTGAAGAAGAAAAGCCGCCCTTTAATGGCAGGGTGGCAAATGGCCCTCTATAAAGAAAATGCTCTATGGCACCTCCATCGTGAGGGCGCGAATGTTTAATGTTAAATACTATAGCTTTCTGGTTATAATCTTTTGTAAGTTTATTTTTGAAAAATAATTTTTTAGCATCTGAGAATTTACCATCTGCAGCTATTACTAAATCTGCTGTTATATCCTGATTTTTACCATTTGAATTTATAGAAAATTCTACTTTATCATCACGAGGCGTAAGATTTTCATATTTTGAAGAATAATGGATATTGATTAAAGAGTTTGCTTTTGTGAGTTGAAATAATTCTCGTCTTAAATCTATGTTGCTTATCATTGTTCCAAGCTCTTTATCCTCTGAATCAATATGTAATATATTCTCGGACATTCTTTGGCATACATATATATCTTTGATATCTTCGCAAAAACTTTGAAGTTTATCCCATATGTTTTGAGATATTAAAAATTCTTTTGTAGAAAAGCTAAGAGCTGTGGTTCTTGGGTCTTTGGGAGTGGCTAATTCTTTTTCATTTTTTATTTCTATTATATTGGTTTTTATTCCGGCTTTCGCAAGGCAGAGAGCAATTAGCATCCCGCTTATTCCACACCCAAAAATATATATCTTAGATTGCATATATTATTTTATATTCCTTTCGATTAAAGAAGTGATTTTTTCTGAATTTGGTTCTGTGGTTGATGCAAACCAATCGAGAGCCTTTCCGTCCTTTGAAAAAATATATTTATAAAAATTCCATAAAGGGCCAGATAAATTAGAAAATTCTTTATTTATCAGCTCAAATAAAGGATGTTTATTTTTGCCTTTGGAAGAAATTTTTTCTGTAATTAAAAAATCTATGCCAAAATTCAGCTCACAAAAATTGCTGATTTCCTGGTTAGTTCCTGGTTCTTGGCCGCCAAAATCATTGGTAGGTACACCTATTAATATAAAGTCTTTATTTCTATATTTTTCCCATAATTCTTGCATAGCAGAATATTGCTTAGTGAAACCGCAAAGCGAAGCAGTATTTACTATCATTATAACTTTGCCTTTATAATCTGAGAGATGAATTTCCTCTGAAGTTTTGGCATTTTTTAGAGTTATATCATAAATTGTCATAGACACTAAGCATGTTAGGGATAAAAATATTATAACTAAATTTTTTATAAAATATTTATTTATTTGCATAATCACCTTCATTATTTTCATATTCCTCTAAAGAAATTGCTTTCAAGGAGGCAGCATGAAGACCATCTTCAAAAGCGGGTTTTAAAAGCTCATTAATTAGGCGTTGCCTTGCTACTAAGGATAAGCCGTTAAATTTCTTTGATACTATTTCTATTTTTATGTGAGAAGGAAAGTTAGAAGCTTTTTCTTCTATATAATGGTCTGAGTGAAGGGCGCTTTGATCTTGAATTTTCAAGAGATGTGGCTTTAGGCTCGATAGCATATCAGGCAATATATCTTTTTTACTCATCTTATCCTCCTAAGGGTTAGAAAAATTTTGGCATGCTGCGCATTAGGCTTTTTGGATCCATGGATTTGGCTTTTTTTATAACTGAAGCAATTTGTATATATTGCTTTAAAAGCCTGTTAATTTCTGAAATTTCAGACCCAGATCCTGCTGCTATTCTCTTTTTTCGTGAAGCATTTAATATATCAGGATTTCTACGCTCTAACTTCGTCATAGAATTAATTATAGCAAGTTGCTTTTTTATTGGCTTATCTGAAATTTTATCTGCTGGCAAATTTTTCATGAGTTTACCAATCCCTGGAAGCATTGAGACTATAGAGCTAAAGCCGCCAATTTTTTGTATGTTTCTTAACTGAGTTGCATAATCATTCAGATTGAATTTGCCTGCTTCCATTCTTTTTGTAAGCTTTGCCATTTCATCTTCATCAGCTGCGCTAATCGCTTTTTCAACGAGGCTTACAATATCACCCATTCCAAGGATTCTAGAAGCGATTCTATCTGGAGCAAAAACTTCAAAATCTTCTAATTTTTCTCCTATACCCATGAATTTTATAGGTGCACCTGTAACATATTTTATGCTTAAAGCTGCTCCGCCTCTATTGTCACCATCTATTCTGGTTAATATAACTCCTGATATAGAAACTGCTTCATTAAATTTTTTGCCTATAACTGCGGCATCTTGCCCTGTTAAACTATCTAAAGCTAACAAGATTTCTGTTGGTTTTATGAAGTTTTTTACTTCAATCAGTTCTGCAATTAACCCTTCATCTATATGAAGCCTTCCTGCTGTATCATAGATAACAACGTCATAATTGCCATTAACAGCTTGCTTTGAGGCTCTGGCTAATATCTCCATTACTGATTCTTTCTCTATTATAGGAAGAGAATCTACTTCTATTTTTTTGCCTAGAATTTCCAGCTGCTCTCTTGCTGCTGGCCTATATATATCAAGCGAGACAAGCAATACATGCTTTTTTTGCTTTTTTAAATATAGCGCAAGTTTACCTGCGGAAGTGGTTTTACCACTTCCCTGAAGGCCTGCCATTAATATTGACACTGGAGGTTTGGCGCTTAAATTTAAATTAGATTCTTTTGCCTCAGAGCTCAGGAAATTGACTAGCTCATCATTAATGATTTTGATAATCATTTGGCCAGGGCTGATGGATTTTATAACATCTTGTCCAATTGCTTTTTCCCTAATTATGCTTATAAAGTGCTTGATCGCTTCTATTGCAACGTCTGCTTCTAGGAGTGCTATCCTTATTTCTCTTAATGTTTCATCTAAGTGAGCTTCAGTGATTACACCTTTATTTCTAAGCTTATCAAAGATTTTCGATAAATTATTTGTTAAATTTTGAAACATATTGTTAATTTTCTACTAGAAATTAAAAAAATTAGTTATATCTTATGAAAGGTTGAACTAATGGCTGAAATTTAGATGTCAATTTACGGAATTTCCTCTAAAGGACCTATAACAGATAATAGAAAAATCACTAAAAAAGTCAATCATACAAAAGAGTTTGAGATTTTTGAATCTAGTAATGAGGACAAAGCTGCAAATTCTGTTTCTGTGAATAAAATGGCTAACACCAACCCTTTTATAATGCTTAATGAAGTTTCGAATGAAGAAATTGAAAAAGAATTTTTAAAAAGAAATGGTAAAAAAGTTATAGATTGCTTAAAAAATATTCGAGTTGGGCTTTTGACCGGCGAATTTAAAGAATCGCAACTTGTAAACTTAAGCAAGTCTATTGATTCATTAGTTTATAGTTTTCAATCTGAAGAAATTTATAAGTTAGTGGAAGAAATTAAACTCCGAGCAGAAGTGGAACTTGCTAAATTACACAAAAGCATATTATAAGGAAAGATTAATATGGCCAATAACGCTCAGGGCCTTCCTATAGAATATTTTAAATATCCCGAATTTTTCGATGATCATAATGTTTTTTCTGATACAGAAGCCACAAATCAAGCCCTTGAAATGCTTCTGCGCGAGTATAAAGTAAGACGCGTGTTAGATATGACATGCGGTACTGGTTCTCAGGTGTTTTTTCTTGCAGAAAAAGGTTATGAAATTACTGGATCTGACTTTAGCGAGCCTCTTATTAACATAGCGCGAAAAAAAGCAAAGGAGCGAAATCTTAAAATAGAATTTATTGTAGGAGATATGAGAAGCTTAAAATGCGGCTTATTTGATGCTGTTATTACAATCTTTAACTCTATTGGCCATCTTACGAAACCTGAATTTAACCTAACTCTTCGGAATATAAAGAATAATCTTAAAGACGGTGGAATTTATATATTTGATATAATAAATCCAAAAATTCTTACCAAAGAAATCCTTGAACAAGGTTTCGAGCGGCAAGTATTAAATGAAAAAATCACTAATTTGCAGAAATATAAATTTAATTCAAGAACAAATATAATAAATTGTTATGAAGATGTAAGAGTTATGAAAGCTCCAAATGATATTACTAAATTAAAGAATAAATTTTCTCTCCAGCTTTACCAGGCTGAAGAATTACAACATATTCTAGAAGCGAATGGCTTTAAATGCCTTAAGCAATGTGATGCTATGGGCGAAGAGTTTACTGAAAATTATAGTTTAAATATTGTAACTGTTGCTAGGAAAGCTTTCTAAAATATAGTTAAATTTTCTAAAAACTCTCGATAAAGATATTGAAAAGAGAGTGTATAATTAATCTTTTTGCAAAGAATATGAAAAAAACTCTTGCCAAAAAGCTTTTTCGAGAATAATTTCTTAGACTGAAAATCTCATAGTAATGAAGAATTGAACCAAAATTTATGCTAAAGTAGCAATTAGTTTGGTTAACAATTTGGTAATGTGAGTGCTAATAGATAATTTAAAAGGTTAATATGAGAGTATTACTTATAGAAGATGATCCAGCAACTGCTCGCTCTGTGGAGCTTGCTCTTGCGTCAGAAGGGATTATCTGCGATACGGCTGAGCTTGGAGAAGACGGCCTTGAAATTGGTAGAATATATAATTATGACATTATAGTCTTAGATCTTATGCTACCTGATATTGATGGTTATGAAGTTTTACTAAGACTTAGATCCGCAAAAGTTAAAATTCCAATCCTTATTTTATCTGGTCTTTCATCTGCAGATCAAAAAATTAAAGGTCTTGGTTTTGGAGCAGACGATTATCTTACCAAGCCGTTTAATAAGGGTGAGTTAATTGCTAGAATCCAAGCTATTGTGCGCCGTTCAAAAGGACATTCTGAATCTGTTATTAGATTTGATAAAGTTGCAATTAATTTAGATACAAGAATTGTTGAAGTGGATGGAAAACCTGTTCACCTTACAAATAAAGAATATGCAATTCTTGAATTACTTGCTATGAGAAAAGGCACTGTTCTTACTAAAGAAATGTTCTTAAACCATTTATATGGTGGAATGGATGAGCCTGAAATTAAAATTATAGACGTTTTTGTTTGTAAATTAAGAAAGAAGCTTGCTGACCTTGCCGGCGGAACTAACTATATTGAAACAGTTTGGGGACGCGGATACATGCTGAAAGACTACGATTTTGCAGATAACGAAGGTTGAATGTAGTTTATCTTTTGTTGTTTTTGAAGAATTTAAAGGGATTTTGGCATACAAACCAAAGCCCTTTTTAGTTTAAAATATTATATCAGTTTATTCATTAAGGCCGCTTAATTCAGCCAAGAATTTAGATTAAAGGCTATTAAACTTGACTTATCAATTAAAAAACTATTAAAATGCTATAGTTATTTAATCTAGATTACCTGACTATAGGTGGTTGAAGAGAGAGGAATATTTTGCCTTTCTTGTAATTAATATTGATATGTGCAAATTATATATAATTTTGGCACGCTTTATTTTTAAATTATGCATAAATTTTAGAGAAAAATCTATATATGAGATGTTCTTCTTACTGTGTTTCTAGTGGTTTTAATTCCGATGAACTAATAAAAATCCTTGTAGAAAAAGGAAATGAACCGAAATATTTTGATGATGTTATTCACATCCAAAAAAATATTAGTTCTAGTAAAATAAGCGATATTTTTATTTTTTCTTTTGGTTCTATTATTTTTTGGGGCAATAGTGAGGACGAAGAGAAGCGATTTATTGAGGAATATAAAAAATTTACTATAGAGCCATTAAAAACGCATAGCTTTGATTTTATAGATTATAAACTTGACAAAAAAGCAGAAAAGACCTTTATCGATGAAGAGCAGAATATAATAATCTTACATGATGATTCTGCCTTTATAAAGCTTTCTATATCCCATGCTCTTGCTCAATCTGTGAAATTAAACGTGCTTGAAGATTCTGTGAGCGCCCTTATTAAAAAGACCGCTCCAATCCAGCAGGAGCTTGCCAGTACTGGCTCTGTTTCATTATCAAAAAATGAAATCTCAAAAAAATTGGCTTACTATTTAGTGAGCGATATTCGATAAATCTTCATAGCGATATCCTAGATACTCCAGAATTTTTCTGGAGAAGGCCAAGCTATGAGCCTTTATATCTTATGACTGCTGCTTTTCAGGATATACAAGTGAGGCAGAATATTTTAAATCATAGGCTAGATATGATTCACGAATTATATTCTATACTTTCTAATGAACTCAATTATAAACATTCCACGAGACTGGAGATTATAATTATAGTGCTAATTACAATGGAAGTATTATTTGCCTTTTTACACTTTTTCTTTTCTAGATGATATATAGGTTTTTATGATGAATAAATTAATTAATATAATTGTCTTAACTTTGTCTCTTTTTCTTTTTTCTTCTTGTGGAAGTGAAAATGAAGAAAGAGAAGTTTCTACTGGCAAATTAATTGTTGGCACTTCTGCGGATAACCCTCCCTATGAATTCATAAAAGATGGTGAAGTTGTTGGGTTTGATATAGATTTAATTGCAGAAATTGCTAAAGAACTAAACAGAAAACTTATTGTTAAAAATTTGGATTTTCCAGGACTACTTCCTTCTGTTTTAAGCCGCAATGTTGACATGGTGATTGCTGCTCTTTCTATTACTCCAGAGCGTTTGCATAATGTCGATTTTTCAATCCCTTATTCTTCATCTGAAATGGCAGTGCTATTTTTAAAAGATATGCATTATAGGCCAGAAAATTTCGCAGCCCATGTTATTGGTGTTCAATTTGGCACTACTTGGGAAGAATATGTGAAAAAAAGACTGGAGGGTTCAGAGGTTGGAAGAGAGAAATCGCTCGCTAATAACCTTGCTTTAGTTCAAGAGTTAATAAATAAAAATGTTGATCTTGTTGTGATGGAAAAGCTCCAAGTTATGAAATTTGCTGCAAAATATAGTGAGCTGAATTATCAGGCGCTCGAAGATACTAAAACAGAATTTGCTATTGCTTTGCCAAAAGGTTCTGAATTTACAAGCCAGGTGAATGAAGTGATTAAAAAGCTAGAAGCAAATGGCTTTATAGAAAAACTTAAAGAAAAATGGCTCTCTGAATGAGTGAAATAAATTCCTTATTCAAAGATGTGATGGCGCGTTTCCCAACAGGAGTTACCGTTATAACTACTATTTTTGAAAAGAAAAAATTTGGTTTAACTGCAAATAGTTTCACTTCCGTTTCTTTGGAGCCGCCTCTTATATTATTTTGCATATCAAAATCTTCAGGTAGCTATGAAGCCTTTATGCAAACCACAGATTTTGCAGTGAATCTTTTAACCAAAGACCAAGCAGAAGCAGCAAAGCATTTTGCGAGCAAAATTTTGGATAAATTTGAAAATATCGATTATTCTATTTCCAAGCAGAATAATATTTTACTAAATAATTCACTTGGATATTTAGAACTTAAAAAACACGCTACTCATGAAGCAGGAGACCATTCCATAATTGTTGGAGAAGTAATAACTGGCAAAATCGATAAAAATATAGAGCCGCTTCAATATCTTGATAGAAAATTCTCTTCAGCTACCAAGCTTCATTTTTAAATAATCCAAACGGTTTTTGAAAGAAGCTCAGCGTGCTCACCTATTATATATAGGCTCCGCG
>CAMCRO010000007.1 GCA_945877265.1 Rickettsia typhi
CTTGGATAAAGATTGCTATCTTCTCAAGCCACACGCCATTAAAACCTCCCACTAAGCACACAAGCTTGAATGAAAAATACCAAATTTGCTTCGGAGCTTTCTAATGATAAATTTATCCCGGACACTAGTGCGCCTGCGCTGGAATGACAAAAACGAAAGCGGGAATGACATGGGAGTAGGCTGGATTGCCGCGTCGCTTGCGCTCCTCACAATAACGTGAAACTTCATTTGACTATAGGGATCGATGTCTGCGCAGAAATGACAAAGAGACTAAAAAGAGAAGCACTATTCCAAATTATATTTATTTTCTATAGATATTTCTTTCACAGATTTTTTGATTTCAGAAGTAAAGGCTTTTGCGAGCAAGTTTGAAAATACACCTAATTTTCTTTTTACCCACGATTCTTTCGCTTTGACATATTCTATCTTAATTTTTTCACCAAATTCTCTATTGATAAAACTATATAAATCGTCTATGCCATCAATTAGCCCATAATCTGCTGCAATATCGCCAGACCAGAATTCACCATTAAAAATTATTTCATCACTTTGTGTGATTTTTCCGCCTCTTCTGGTTTTTACATAGTCAATAAAATGAGCATGAACATTTTCTTGTAGTTTTTTTATTAGCTTAATATCGCTTTCTTTTGGTGGCATGAACGGATCTAAGATAGATTTATTTTTGCCAGATGTGTAAACTCTTCTTTCCACGCCAATTTTACTGATAGCTTCCTGAAGCCCAAAACCGCTGCTTATAACACCAATGCTCCCTACAATAGAGCTTTTGGATGCAAATATTTTAGATCCAGCGCAAGCAAGCCAATATCCACCAGAAGCTGCAACATCTTCAACAAAGCTATAAACAGGAACTTTTTTCTCTTTAGAAAGTGAGATGATTCTTTTTGCTATAAGTTCAGACTGAACAGGAGAGCCGCCTGGTGAATTAATAACAATGCAAACAGCAGCGAGTCTTGCGAAATTAAAAGCTTCTTCTATTCTAGCGTTTAAATCATCAAGAGACAGACCTCCACCTCTCATTCCTGAGTTTTTGCCTATCACACCTGTTAATCTTAGAACTGCTATTCTCGTTTTTGAGGTTTTAAGAAATTCTAGGGTTAGTATATCTGTTATGCAATTATATAAAGATTTTTCCTTTTGATTTACAAGGATCGTACTATTTGCTGTCATTTTCTTTTACTTGGTTTGTTTGATTCTCTTCAGGCGTTTTATTAGATTTTACTTCTTCTGTTTTTGGGGTGGAAGGTTTAATCGTTTGATTTAACGAGTGATTTCTATAGCTATTTTTAGGCATCACTGGATTTCCTTCTATATATTCTAAGAGGAGCTGGCGCATATTTTCCTCTCCCCAATTTACAGAACCTTTGATTATAGCTTTTATTAAGCCATCCTTATCTACGATATAACAAGATGGCACGCCTGAGCCTTTTAGTTCTCTGAATAGCTCATTGTGATAATCATGATAAATTGGTAAATTTCTTATTCCATTCTGCTCATAAAAGTTTTGAACTATTTTTATTCCTCCAAAATCTTGTGAAATTGGAAGAATTTCTATAGGTAATTTCCTGAAATCCTTTTTTAGAATATCCAGATCTAGCATTTCATGAAGGCAGGGTGCGCACCAAGTTGCCCAAAAAACTATAAGCAAGGTTTTTCCTTCGAAATCTTCTATATATCGCTTTTCATTATTGTTATCATAAAATGCTATATCAGTTGGGAAATGAATGTTTTTTGTGATTTTTTCTAGCTTCCAGCTTTTTGCTTCATGGCTAACTGAGTTAGATGAATCGCTTGCCATAGAAGAAGAGTTTATAAATAAAATGCAAAATATAAAAAATTTGGCGAATAACTTCATATTTAATATTTGTGATAATTTGTTAGTTTAATATATTGAACAATCAAAATATATAGTAAGGAATAATCATGAAAAATCTATTAATTCTTGTGGTAATGATGATTTTTTTTAGTGCTTGCGGAAATAAAAAGCCCTTAGAGCTACCAGAAAAAAATATTGCTTCGGAAAGTAAATAAAAGCAATTATTGTATGCAAACGCTTTAGTCCTTAGTGGTCGTCCTCGCGTAGGCTGGAATCTTGTTGAAATAAAACATATTTAATTTCTCTAAACTCCTCTATATTTGCAGATTGGGAGATGATATCGTTTCTCATAAACGGCGTAAAACAAAGCAAGTCAGTAAATGCAGTGAATATTTACGATATATTTTTCGGCAGTTTTATCATTCCTGTAATTTGTTAGCATATCATAACTATGCATTTTTGAATAAACTACCTTATTTTTGTCTAAAAAAGAAATTAAGCTATCTAGACCAACAGCTATTCCTACATTGGTTGTTTTATTATTGGTATCTACATAAGTAGCTTTTGCTTTTACAACTCCAATAATATTTCCATTTTTATCTAAAATAGGTCCGCCGCTATTGCCGTGATTTACAGAATCTGTAAATTCTATTTCAGAAAAATGCGATTCAGATTTATATGAGATATTTAAAACTTTTGCAGGTTTTAATATATAAAGGCCTGATTCTGCATGCTCTAAGGGATATCCTATTGTAAATATCGGGTCGTTTACGTGAATTTCAGGATAGTTCATCCTTAGATATGGCAAGGAAGGCGCTGCAATTTCTGTTTGGAGTAGAGCAAGATCTTCTTTCTCATCTTCATTTAAAACTTTTGCAGAAGAAGGTGGAACTGCCCCTCTAATTGCTATATTTAAGCATTTTTTTACAACATGCTCGCTTGTAACTAAAAGATTTTTTGAAACAAAAAAGCCAGTTCCGCTTGAAACTTGATAAGTTTTCGTTTGGTCTAAACCTTTTAACCTAACCTGATCCCAGATTTCATCGGCTTTAGATGAGTTGCAGCAAATGATGATAAGGTTGAAAGCTGAAAAAAGAAGCAGATTTTTTAACATAGACCTACCGAAATAAAGCCTACTTTCTTATCTATTGCTTGCATTTAGACCGACCGAACCATATATTATTTCTTATGCAATTTTTATGGTTAGAGGATACATGAAAAAATCTCCATGGGAAGATGATAGCAATGATGCTACTGATCCTTTTAAGAAAGTGAGACAAAAATCTTATAAGATTAATGAATTTAAAATGCCTGATCTTTTTCCATTTTCTCCAAAAAATGGAGTTATGGTGGCAGTAGGCGCCTTTTGTTTATGGCTTTCTACAGGGTTTTATAAAGTTTATGAAGGAGAAGAAGCAGCTGTGATGAGATTTGGGGAGTATGTGCGAACTGCCAGCCCAGGTCTTAACTACCATATACCTTCTCCTATAGAAAATGTTATTGTGGAAGCTGTTACAAAATCCCGCCGCATAGAAATTGGATATAGGTCTAAATCTTCAGGTGGAAATGAGGCAACAAGGTTACTTCAACATGAAAGCACTATGCTTACAGGAGATGAAAATATTATAGATCTTAATTGTGACGTTATGTGGCATGTGAAGAATTTAGAAGATTATATTTTTAAAATTGCTTCCCCAGAAGATTCTGTAAAGACTGCAGCTGAAAGTGCTATTAGAGAAGTGATTGGAGAAACGCCTATTTCTTCAGTTCTATCCAGCCAAAAACAAGAAATTGCAGATAAAATTGAAGCATTGGTGCAAAAAACTTTAGACAGCTATAATTCAGGCATCCAAATCGAAATGGTGCAATTATTAAAGGCAGAACCACCAGCGGAAGTTATTGATGCTTACAGAGATGTTCAAACTTCTAAAGCTGATAAAGAAAGAGAAATAAACCAGGCTATTGCCTATAATAATGATATTCTTCCGAAAGCTCGCGGGGAATCTGCGAAATTAATCCAGATTGCTGAAGGCTATAAGCAGGAAGTTATATCAAAAGCAACGGGTGATACACAAAGATTCCTAGCTATATATTCACAATATATAGCTCATAAAGATATAACAAAAAATAGGTTATATTTAGATGTGATGGAAGATGTTTTAAAAAATGCTACAAAATATGTTGTAGGTAACGAAATGTTGCCTCATATGGCAATCGGACAAAAAGGAGAGAAGAGGTAAGATTATGACAAAAACACCAAAAATAATTTTACTATTTTTTACTTTTTTCGTGATACTTTCTAGCATTTTTACCGTTGATCAGAGAAAAACCGCAGTGATTTTCCAATTTGGAGAAGCTGTTCGTGTTGTTCCTAATCCCGGGCTTTATATGAAATTGCCTTTTATCCAAAATGTTTCTTTCTTTGATAACAGGGTTTTGCATATCGAAGCAGAAGCAAAAGAGCTAACTGCCTCTGATGGCAAACGTGTTCTTGTAGATGCATTTGCAAAATTTAAAATTATTGATCCGATAACTTTCTATAAGACTGTGAATAATTTTCAGGGAGTAAGTGTGAGGCTTAATAAGATATTAGAGTCAGAAATGAGGAAAGTTATAGGGCGCGTTGAGCTGACAAACTTGCTATCTTCTTCGAGAAGAGCAATTATTGAACAAATTAGAGATAATGTTAATAATGAAGCTAAAAAATTTGGTATTGATGTTATTGACGTGAGAATTCTGAGAGCTGACTTACCTAAAGAAAATAGTGCTGCTATTTATAGCAGGATGCAAACTGAGAGAGAAAAAGAAGCAAGACAAATTAGAGCAGAGGGACAAGAAGAGGCTGCTCGAATCAGGTCTAAAGCAGATAAAGAATCTCAGATATTACTTGCGGAAGCTTATAAAAATTCAGAGATACTGAAAGGTGAGGGGGATGCAGAAGCGGCTCAAATATTTAATAATGCTTTTGGAAAAGATCCTGAATTTTATAGTTTCTATAAACATTTACAAACATATAAAAACTCTCTCCAAAATAGTGAGACTACTTTTATTATTTCTCCTGATAGTAAATTTTTGCAGCATCTACAAATAGGTAAGTAATGGAAAATTATATAATACCAAATTCTGAAATTAACTGCGCAAAAGCAATTTTGCAGGACAAGGCTTTACTCACTTATAAAGAATACGCTCCCCAGTCTCGCCTTGAAATTCCTTCTGCTCAATTTAATTTGGGAATTGGTATTATACCAAGTGTCATTCTTAAATATTTAGGTGAATTTCTCAGGTTTATTAGGCAATTTATTCTTTGTATTTTAATAGCTATATTTCCTATCACTTCTTATGCTACGCCAAAATTGGAAGGCTTTGCTGATATAGTTGAGCCGTTAATGCCAGCAGTTGTTAATATTAACACTGTGAAATATGGTAAAAAGAAGCAGAGAGAAAATACTTATCCTGAAGATATGCAAATCGAGAGATTTAATAGATTATTCGAACAATTTGGCTTGCCGTTTTTTATGGACGAAATGCCTTCTAATCCTAAAGCCACATCCTTAGGATCCGGTTTCATTATTGATGCAGAAGGTTATATAGTTACTAACCATCATGTTATTAAAGATGCTGATGAAATAAGCGTGAAGCTTAATGATAATAAAGAATTCACTGCTAACCTAATTGGAAGAGATCAAAAAACAGATATAGCTGTTTTAAAAATTGATACTAAAACACCCCTCCCTTTCGTTCGTTTTGGAGATTCTTCTTTATCTAGAGTGGGGGATTGGATTATAGCTATTGGAAATCCTTTTGGCCTTGGAGGGACTGTTACTACTGGAATTATTTCATCAAAATCAAGGGACATTGATATTATACCTGGTGGCTTCATTGATGACTATCTTCAGACAGATGCCGCCATTAATGGTGGCAATAGCGGCGGCCCTATGTTTAATATGTATGGTGAGGTTATAGGTGTTAATACTGCTATTCTGACTCCGTCAGGTACGAATATAGGAATTGGTTTTGCAATACCTTCTAATAGCGTTGTTAATATTATTAAACAGCTTAAGTCTAACGGAAAGATAGAAAGAGGGAAACTCGGAATTAAAATTCAAGAATTAACACCTGAAATTGCAGATGGCCTCGGTATTGAAATAAAAGAAGGAGCATTGCTTGCTGGGGTTGAGCTTGATAGTGCCGCTGAAAAGGCTGGTCTTAAGGCTGGAGATATAATTATAGAATATAATAATCATCCGATTAAAAATGTAAGAAAATTGCAAATTTTAGTGGCAGAAACGCCCTTGAATACTGAAGTGAAGATTAAAGCTTTAAGAAAAGGAAAAGAAATTGCTGTAAATGCTATTATTCAGGAATCTAAGGAAGAGGTAGTTGCTTCTAAGGAAGACTCCAAAACATATGATAAGCAAGAAGGATATGAAATTCATTCCGTAAAATTTGTTGATATTACAGACAAAATATCTGAATCTTTCGGGCTAGATATAGATAAAGGTGTTGTTGTTATGTCAAACCAATCTAAAGATTCTTGGAGTAGTTTAATTAGAGGAGATATTTTAGTTGCAGTGAATCAAGTGCAAGTATCGAATGTTGCTCAATTAAAAACTCAATATGAACTTGCTAAGAAATCTGGTAAGAAGAATATCGTGTTGCTATTAAAAAGAAGCAGTACTACATTATTTTTGGCATTACCATTATAATTTTAAAAGGAGAAAATATGAAAAAATATGGTGTTGTAGCAGCTTTGTTACTCGTTTATAACAATGCATTTGCCGCTGCTTATGATGAATTTTATGCGAGGGCAGAAGCTGGGCTTGGATATTATGAAAAAAATCAATCAGCTTCGAACGAAAGCAAATTAAAAAACACGAGAGCTTTTGTTGGCTCTTTAGCACTTGGGACAAATATACAGCCTAATCTTAGAGCTGAATTAATGGCTTCAAATATTTCAAATGCAACTGAAAAATGCACAGGAAAAGCTACAGTTACCGGATTTAATACTAGCTCTGAGAAACAAAAGTTGCGCAGTCAAAGATTGTTGCTAAGAGTTTTGCCAGATTTTTATGACTTTGGTTATGGAAAATTATATGGAATTGGCGGTATAGGAATTTCTAGGATATCTAACAGTGCTTCAATTACTCTAACAAATGCGGCAGGAGCTACTACTACTGAATTTTCCAAGGTAAAACCTAAATATGTTCCATCATTTACTTTAGGAGCTGGTACTGGATTTTACCTAAATGAAAGCTTGATAGTTGATTTATCTTATTATTATTTATATGAAAGTGCCACAAGATCTAAAGAAATACATATTAATGGTAAGCAGATTCAGACTGGCAAAATAAAATTTAATTCTCATAATGTTGGCCTAGGTTTAAGGCTTCTATTTAATTGATATTTATGCAAGAGGGTGGCTTTAGCCCACCTTCTGATGCTATTCGGATGTCTGAATAATCTATGCTTATTTATAAATCTACTGTTAAGAATATTCGCCTATGGTTTCGAGATAAATCTGAGCTCTAATTGAGCTAGGAGTCTTAAAAAACTCTTCCGCTGTTTGATCTGCTAATATTAGGCCTTTGTCCATGAAGATAACTTGATCTGCAATTTTTTTAGCAAACGAAACATGGTGAGTGACTATTATTATAGTAAGAGTCTTTTTTAAATCCTCAATAATGTTTACCAAATCTTTTATGGATTCTGGATCTAGAGCTGAAGTAGGCTCATCAAAAATTATAATTTCTGGGTCCATCATAAGAGATCTTGCAATAGCTACTCTTTGTTTTTGGCCGCCAGAAAGTTTTGATGGTAGATTTGCGCTTTTATCATCTATGTTGAGGCGCTTTAATAAATTCATAGCTTTTTCTTCTGCTACTTTTTTATCTAGCTTGTTAACATTCATAGGCGCGAAAATTAAATTTTCTAATACATTCATATGAGGGAATAAATTAAAGCTTTGGAAAACCATTCCAATTTTTTTACGTATTTTATTTTTATGGCTTTCTAAGATTTTGTTACCATCTAAAAAGATCTCACCTTTGCTTGGCTTTTCAAGCAAGTTAATACAACGAATTAAAGTTGTTTTTCCGCTGCCTGATGGACCTATTATGGTTGTAACTTTTTTGCGAAGAAATATGCATGATGCATCCTTAAGAGCAACTTTATCTTCGAATTTTTTACTTAAATTTCTTAGTTCAATCATGATATAAAACTTTTTATTAGGCTGCCTGAAAGTAGGTACCATCCGTCTATGGCAACGAAGAAAATAATTTTAAACGGTAATGCTATCATGACTGGCGGCATCATCATCATACCCATGGCCATTAAGATAGACGCTACTAATATATCTATAATCAGAAAAGGTAAGAAAATTAAAAAGCCTATTTCGAAGCCTCTTCTTAGCTCGCTTATCATAAAAGCTGGAGTGACGACATGCATAGGAATATTTTGAAGTTCCGTTTTAGGGTCTATTTTTGCTATTCCAATAAATAAATCTAAATCTTTTTCGCGTGTGTTGGCGATCATAAACTTTTTAAAAGGAGCTGCTATTTTAGGAAAAGCCTCACTTTCAATTATTCTTTCCTCTATCCAAGGCTTTATTCCCTCTTGGTAAGCTTGCTCTATTGTCGGAGACATTACAAATAAGGTTAAAAACATAGCTAGACTGATTAAAACCTGATTTGGAGGAGTTTGTTGCAAACCCAGAGCGCTTCTTAAAAAAGAAAAAACAATAGCTATCCTAACAAAAGATGTGACCATTATTAGGATTGAAGGTGCAAGACCAATTACTGTGATAATAACAAGTAGCTGAAGAACTTTAGAGGTGTTTGTTGACTCGGAAACTATATTAGCTATCTCATGAGCTATATTACTTGGCGCTGCAAATGATGCAGATGCAAGAGTTATGATAAATAAGAATAAGGAGAGTTTAATTGATTGGATTTTCATATTTGTCTATTAAAAGATTATTATTCTTACCTAAAAGCACTATATAATTTTTATTGTTACACTCAAAATTGATTATTCTAGAGCCTACATCTATATATGCGATAGAATTTATTGAAATAGAACCTTTTTTGCCAGTAAAACTATTACTGGTACCAAATTTAGTATATTTTTGTATAAGTTTTAACACTCCATATAACAAGGCAATAACTAAAACAAGTGCTAATATAGATTTAAAATAGATAGCTTCCATATTTATAATGGCAAATTGATATTGTTAAGATATTGAATAAAGCCTTTCTTTTTTTGCCCGTTAGTTTCTAATTCAGCGTTATAAGAATCTATTTTGCTGTTAATTTTTTCGCTGATAAGTTTGACAATTTCTTTTGCTTCCACTAGTTCTTTTTCTGTGAAGTTATTTTTCCCAAAATATTTTTGAATCTCTTCATATAAAGAATTTAATTGCTCATAATTATCTGATTCAATTTCTTCTGTAGCTGCTACGAGAGCTACCTTTAATTCTTTCCAGTTTTTTGAGTTACTCATTTTATTTCTCAGTTTCTAAATTTTTATTATACTTATATATTGCTTGCAAAATTTCAGCAACTGCTGAGTAGGCCTCGAGCGGTATTATTTGATCGATTTCTAAAAGAGATAAAATTTTTACTAGATCTTTATCTTGCTTAATTGGAATGTTATGTTCTTTTGCTTTTTGTATTATCTTCTCGGCTATTGTTCCTTTGCCGACTGCTAAGACTTTAGGGGCAATATCAACTCCATGCTCATAGCCTAATGCTACAGCTTCTTGCTTATTATATTTTTGGTAGTTATTATTATAATTTTTATAACTCATTTTACAGTAATATATGATTAATAAATGTATAAGATTTATAGTAACAGGTGGTTATGTTGGGCTAATTAGATTTGCACCTGGCACATTTGGCTCTTTATTAGCTTTTCCACTATTTGTCCTAATAATAAATCTCGTATCAAAATTTAGATTAAGATTTAATATATCATCTCTTGGACAAATACAGCAAGAGTTATTAACTGTTGGTGTTATTATTGTTTTACTTTGCACTATTCTTTTTATTGTTGGTGTATATTTAGTGGATCGATATATTAATGAAGTTGGAAGGGAAGATCCTAAAGAAGTTGTGATAGATGAAATTGTTGGGCAGATGCTTACAGTTATACTTGCTGCTCCTACTAGTATTTTAGCTCATCATGCTGAATTTGCTGCAAAAATAGATCCAAATATTATTGATTTTATTTTTTTATTTCTTATTCCATTTATATTATTTAGATTTTTTGATATCTGTAAACCTTGGCCGATTAACTGGGTCGATAAGAATGTCAAAGGTGGTTTTGGAGTTATGATTGACGATGTTTTAGCGGCCGTTTTTGCTTCTGTAATGTCCTATGCAATAACATTTGTGGTTGTTGGAGACGCGTTTAATGCTTAGCAATATTTTTATTAAGAATTTTATTTTAATCGAAAACCTTGATCTTGAAGTTGGAGATAAGCTTAATGTTATTACAGGGGAAACCGGCGCTGGAAAATCTATTTTATTAGATGCTATTTCTTTCTGTATGAATGGGAAATTTGGCAATGATGTTATTAATAAGAACGCTAATTTTGCAAGTGTTACATTAAGTTATAATTATGAAGAAAATATTGCCAGCATACTAAATGAGCTTGGAGTTGATTGCCAGCAGAATGACGAGATAATAATTACTAGGCAAATCTCAAGAGAAGGAAAAAAGAAACTAACCATTAATAACCAGCCTGTTAGCCAAAAGCTTTTAGATAATATTTCTGAAAATCTTATAACAATATATGGTCAGCATTCTTTTAGTAATTTATTTAAAAATTCCTCGCACATAAAAATTTTGGATGATTTTATAGAAGAAAAAGAAATTTTCACAGGAATCAGCAATCTTTATCGAAGTATTAAAAATTTATCTATCCAAATAGAATCATTAAAAAAAGAGCAGTTAGATACTGAAAACGAAATTAGTTATCTAAAGCATGTGGCAGAAGAGATTAAAGGAGCAAAAATCTATAAAGGCGAAGAAGAAGAGCTTGGTGCCTTGCGCTTATCTCTTCAACAAGATGCCAAAAAGCATAAATTTATTCAGGAGGTTATAGAAAATTTTTCAGAAATAGACATGAGCTTAAATTTAGCCTCTCTTGTCAGAAAAATTAGTAGAAGCCCTTACATACAAGAGTTTGAAGAGATATTAAATGAATTAGAAAAAGCATCTATTCATATCGATCAGGCAGAAAATTTAATTAATGCTATGCAAAATACTATTGGCACTTCAATGAATATTGAAGAAATTGAAGATCGCTTGTTTATGATTAGAGCTCTTGCAAGAAAACATAACATGCATGCAGATGAATTATATAATTATTTAGAAGAAATTGAGCTTAAGCTTAGTAGATTTGAAAATTCTGATATCGAAATGAACAAGCTTGAGAAAGAATTAATAGCTTTAAAGCAGGAATATGCGAAAAAATCTGAAGAACTAACAACCAAGCGCAATGAAGCTGCGAGCAAGATAGAAGGCTTGGTTTCTGAGGAATTATCAGCTCTGAAAATGCCTGGATGTAATTTTAAGGTTGAGATTTTGCCTAAGAAAGATGAGGAATTTGCCGAGAGAGGTGCTGATATTGTGAATTTTATCGCGAGCACAAATCCTGGAAGTCCATTTTCTAGCATAGAAAAGATAGCTTCTGGAGGTGAAATGGCCAGATTTATGCTCGCTCTCCAAGTTGCCTTATTTCAAAAGAAAGACAATAAGCAGACAATTATCTTCGATGAGATTGATACTGGAATTGGCGGTGCTGTTGCTGATGCTGTAGGGGCTAGGCTAAAAAAACTTTCAAATGTTACTCAGGTGGTTGCTGTAACTCACCAGCCTCAAGTTGCAAGCAAGGCATCTTATCATATAAAAATTCATAAAGAACAAAAAGATAATGATACTAGAACTACCGCAGTTAAGATAGCCGGGGACGATAGAGTTATAGAAGTGGCCCGCATGTTATCTGGTGAAACTATAACGGAAAATGCTAAAAAAGCTGCGCTGGAATTAATGAGAGGCTAAGATAAAGAGCTGGTTGATTTTTTACAGCGTTTAGCAATAAAACAGTCATCCTGAACTTGATTCAGGATCTCTTCCAAATATATGAGATTCCGGCTTAAGACCAGAATGGCGGTTTATTCAACAGGTAGCCATTCCCAGGTATTTTCTCTCATACACTTTTTTAAGGAATTTTCGCGTGGGGCTTTGTTTATATCTTGTGAGATAATTTCGTGCTGATTTTGATATAGAGTGCTTGGATAGATATAAGAATTAGTTCTATAAAATTCACTTCTTACTCCTTTTGTAATAACCTGAGGAGGGAAGTTTTTATATGCATAATCTAGGCAATTGGTGTAATCTCGATCTAGCAGTGAAAGAGGTCGTTCTTTGCTTACCCATCTATAGCTAGTGCAGCCAGAAATATTCAGCAATATTAAAATAATTACTAGAATATTTCTGAAAAGCATGTTTTTTAATTACATAGGTAATTTATATGTAAAGCCAAGTGTGATTTCTCCAACACCTAGAGTTTTCTTAACTTTTCCAGCCTTATAAACTGGTTTGAATTCACCACGTAGTGCTGCAGCTGCTGTTGCATCCTTATCTAGGGAATTATATCTCACAGAAACATTATGAGCAACTTGGAGCCTGCCTCCTAAGTCTAAAGAGAAAGATTCTGTAAGAGCTTTACTCACCCCGAGGCCTACTTGCCATGCAAAGCAATTTGCTGTGTGCTTTGTTGTATTAAATTTATATGACTGCGGATATCCGCCATTAGTTCCTGCAATAAATAAAGCTAAAGGAATATTTTGCTTCTGAGCAGTATATGCGTTTAAATCAAGCTCAATTCCAACTTTTTTAGCTTGGACTTGAGCGAGCCCTAGGCCGACAGTGAAGTATGGTTGTAAATTTTGTACTTCTTTTAGATTATAGACAAAATTAAGCATAAAGACTCTGCTTTGAGCTTTTGTTGTCGCATAGTCTCCTCCTGCAGCAGCTGGCAATCTTATACCAAAGCGATATGTAGGTTTGTATTCCGCTGATAATTCTACCATAATATCAGGAGTAATATGATAGCCAACTAGGCCAGAATACATATGAGATTTTTTTATGGAAAATACGCCTTTTGTGTCAGCATCTGTAAATTTTGGTTTTACAGGACCGGAATATCCAAATGCTCCTCCTACATAAAATTTTCTTTCATTTTCGCAACAAGGTGAATCATCTGCAAATGCTGGAGATGAAATTGCAGCAACAAGAGTTAGAGCGGATAATGATTTAGTAACAAAACGCATATTCCTCATGATTTTATAATAAATTATTGCCAAAATAGTTAAATAGGCAACTAGAGTCAAGCCTAAATAATCAATCTCTTTTCGTAATTTTGATTAAGTTGACCTTAATTCTCCTGATAATTTATTTTTTACTATCTCTATAATTTTGTTACTGATAATTTCAATTTCTTCGTCTAACAAAGTTTTTTCATCAGATTGGATTGAAACACGCAAAGCTATCGATTTTTTTCCTTCTGGCAGGTTGGGCCCATTATATATATCGAATATTTCTACATCTTTAATCATTTCATCTAAAGAAGAAATGTTTCTTATAAGATCTCCTGCTTTTGTTTCTATATCTAAAATAAATGCAAAATCTCTAAATATTTTTTGATATGGCGAGAGAGTGATTTTTGGCCTCCTCCCATTTTTAGACCTAGGCACTGGTAGCTTTTCTAAAAATAATTCAAAAATATAAGGCCTTGCTTTGATATCATAAAGAGAAGTTATTGAAGGATGCACTTCTCCAATATAGGCTATTATTTCCTTGCCGAGTTTTAGAGAAGCGGATCTGCCTGGATGATAATATTGCGGAGCGCTAGAGCCATCTATTTGTAATTTTTCAGGCTTGATACCTAGGTCTTTTATTATTACATCTAAATGAGATTTTAACTCAAGAAAAGCACCATGTTCTATATTAGATTGAAATTGTTTATCAAAAGCTAAGGCTGATACAGTTAATATCTCTGCTTCTTTACTAAAAATAGGGCCAATTTCAAAGATAGAAAGATTTGATACAGACCTTTTTATATTATTCGATAATATCTCAAGCAAATTTGGTATGATAGAAGGCCTCATATAATCTAGGTAACTGCTTATTGGATTTTCTATCATCATAAATTTATTAAAATCAGCGAATTTTTCTGCTATTTTGCTAGACATGAAAGACCAAGATATTACTTCATGATAACCTAGATTAGATATAAGCCTTCTGCTGTCTTCTGTTCTTCTCTGTTTATCTGAAAGAAGCCTTTCAAAACTCACTTTAAGGGGTAGCTCTTTTAATGGTATATTATCATACCCTACTATCCTCACTAACTCTTCTGCAACAACTTCCTCAATATTTATGTCGTGTCTCCATGATGGAATTACAAGGCTTAAAACATCTCCAGTGCCTTCTATCTCAAACCCAAGTGAGCTCAGAATTTCTATTGCTTTGTGTTTCTCTAGAGCGATTCCAATTCTCTTACTTAGTAAGCTCCAGTTAAAATCTAATTTCCTTTTTTCTTCTGCCTCTTTCCCCGCATAGGCAATTTCGCTAGCTTCACCACCGCAAATATCTATAATTAAACTTGTAGCCAGTTCTAATAAATTTATTGTTTGATTATGATCAATTCCTCTTTCAAACCTAGTTCTCGAATCAGTGAGTATATTATGTTTTCTTCCAGCTTTTGAAACGGCAATTTTGTTAAACACAGCCGATTCTAATAAGATATGAGTCGTATCAGTTGAACATTTAGACGATTCGCCTCCTATTATTCCTGCAATTGCGAGAACTTCTTTATCATCAGAAATTACAAGATCTGGTTTTGATAACTCATATTCTTTTCCATTCAATGCTAGGAATTGTGCTTCTGATTCTAAATTATGAGCTATGAGTTTTTTTCCTAATTTTGAATAATCATATGCATGCATAGGCCTTGAATATGAAATATTTATATAATTTGTAATATCCACTATAGCAGAAATTGGCTCCATCCCGCTGTTTTTTAAGAGATTTTGAAGCCAAGTTGGGCTTGCAATGTTATTGATATTTTTAATTTCTCTTACCGCAAGGAGCTCTACATCTTTTGTTCGAATTTCAGGAGTAATAGAGATTTTAAAATTTGAAATAGTTTCCTTTGCAGAGATAGATTTTAATTTGCCGAGTCCTTTGGCCGCTAGGTCTCTTGCTATGCCATAAACTCCAAAGCAATCGCTTCGATTTGGTGTTAATTCAATCTCAAGAGTTATGTCATCTAAACCAAGATATGGTAATATACTATCTCCAATTTTTGCATCATTAGGAAGCTCAATTATTCCGCTATTATCATGCCCCGAGACAAGTAATTCTTCTCCAGAGCATAACATTCCCTGGCTTTTTTCGCCTCTTATTTCAGAAGCTTTGATTGAGAAATTGCTATTTGGAATATTTGCTCCTATAGGTGCGAGCACTACTTTTAAATCTGTTCTTGCATTTGGAGCACCGCAAACTATCTGCAGTTTGCTTGTACCATCATTTACTGTGCAAATTTTTAATTTTTCAGCATTTGGGTGTGGTTTAGCTTCTTCTATATGTGCTACTTTGAATATGGATAAATCATCAGCTCTATCTACATAAGATTTAAGTTCAAGGCCTAGGGCTGTGAGTTCAATTGCAATTTCTTTTGCAGTTAGATTTGTATCTAAAAATGCTTTTAGCCAATTATATGTAAATTTCATCTTGTAAGCCCCCCTATAACAGAAGGAATGTCAAAAGAAGAGAAGCTATAATGCTCTAGCCACCTCACATCGCCTTCGAAAAATTGCCTTAAATCTTCTATTCCATATTTCAGCATCGCCATTCGCTCAATTCCAAGCCCTGCTGCAAAACCTTGATATATTGATGGATCAATATTGCAATTTTTAAGAATATTTGGATGCACCATTCCACAGCCTAAAATTTCAAGCCATTTTCCGCCTTGGAATCTTATGTCCACCTCTGCAGATGGAGTGGTAAATGGAAAGAAGCTTGGCCTGAATCTTACTTCTGGATTTTGCCCTTCAAAGAATGCATTGATAAATTCTATAATTACATATTTTAAATGAGCCATATTAAGATCTTTATCGACAGCAAGTAATTCAATTTGGTGGAACATTGGAGTGTGAGTTTGGTCATAATCAGATCTATAAGTCCTTCCTGGAGCTATAAACCTAAAAGGAGGATTTCCTGATTCCATGGTCCTAATTTGCACAGGAGAAGTGTGGGTCCGCAGTACCATGCGCTTGCCTTGTTCTTCTGAAGGTAGATAAAATGTGTCGTGATCCTGCCTTGCTGGATGATTTTCATCAATATTTAGGGCTGAGAAATTATACCATTCAGTTTCAATCGAAGGCCCTTCTTTCACAGCAAATCCGAGTCTTGATAAAATCTCTGTTAATTCCGCTTTAGCTTGAGAGACTGGATGTATTGAGCCTATCTTGTGTTTTTTAGCAGGGATTGTTACATCTATCTTTTCTGATTTTAGCTTTCTTTCGAGCTCTTTTGTTTGCAGCAAGAGTTTTTTCTCTTCCAGAATTTGTTCGAACTGAGTTTTAATATCGTTGATTTTTGCGCCAAATTCTTTCTTTTCGGATTCCTGCATTCCTCCTAAAAGTTTCATTTGGGATGAGATTTCACCATTCTTCCCAACATATTTAACTCTTATTTCCTCCAATTCCAAAAGATTAGAGGCTGATTTTATTTTATCTATTGCGCTAGAAAGTAATGATGATAACATATTTACAAATTAAAATTTTATGCTGTAAAATAATAGCAAGGTTATAGGAAATGTCTAATTCAAATTTACAAATTAATAGAGCGATAATGATAATATCCGGGCCATCAGGTTCAGGTAAAACTTCCTTGGGAAGGGCATTGGTAGAGAATGATCCAGAGATAGTTCATTCTGTTTCAATGACAACACGTGTTCCGCGTGAAGGGGAAGTTGAGGGGCAGGATTATTATTTTGTTGATCACAATGAATTTTCGACATATGTAATTACAGGGCAGCTACTAGAATTCACTGAGCTTTATGGTAATTTTTATGGAACAGTGAAAAAAAATATAGAGAATTTGCTTCACCAGGGATCTGATGTTTTGTTTGATATTGATGCAGAAGGTGCTAAAAGCATAAAATCCAAAATGTCAGATAGGGTTTTTACTGTATTTATTCTCCCGCCTTCTCTTACAGAAATAGGAGAAAGGCTGCGCAAAAGAGCCCAAGATTCACAAATGAATATAGCGCATAGACTTAATAGCGCAAAAGAAGAAATCAGAAAATGCGAAGAGTATGATTATATAGTTGTTAATGAAAATTTTGACGAAGCTTTGCTTCAGCTAAAGATGATTTTGCAGGCTGAGCGAAGCAAGCGCAAAAGAATCAACAATTTTTCTGAATATATAGAAAGCATAATCAATTCCTAGTTGACGCAAATTAATATCTCCCTATTTTGCATCTAAAAATAAAGGAAATATTATGCAAGTTATTATACTCGGAGATAGTAATTTATGTGCAGATAGTACTGATATATCTTCAGGCGCGCATTGCTATTTAAATCTCGGCTTGCATGAATTTCATGACTATATAATACAAATACCTGATGGAGCAAATATTGACCATTTAGAAGTTGTGGTCGAAAATGGCACTGTAGCTTTTGATATCACGAGAGGACTTAAAAATGTTAAACTCGTTACTATATCTAGTTATACTGATGGCATTATATACAAGGGCGGGGCAAATATTGGCGACTTAAAAATATATACTAACTATTCCTACACAGCGCCAGAAGCTTCAGCAGCAGGAGCTATTGGATCAGTTGAGACAAAACCATTAATTTCAGAAGATTATAGAATTATAAGCTCAAAACTTGCAGGTGTTTGTTTTGGTCATGGAACTGGTGATAATGTTTTAACAGAAGCTACCATTTCTGAAGCTCTGGGTTCGATCGGGTCAGTTCTACCTTCGGCTAAATGGGTTGCTCCTATTATTATGTGGGCTGCTACTTCAAAAGATATTTCTAATTGTAGGATTTTGCCCGGAATAGAGAAGGGGGAACAAGCAAGTCTTTGGACCTCCACAGGAATAACTCCTCATCTAATTTCAAAAGAAGCTTCCGGCAGTGATGTGCCGAATTTTGGTCGATCTTATTCTGACGAAGAAGTTGTGCGTGCTTTTGAGATGGCGCAAGCATCAGCGAAACAAACTTGCTTTATGCCTTCTGTTATAGTGGATGATGCAGCAAAAAGCTGGAGAGGCTTTATTACAGGTAAAGTTTCTGATGTTGAACGATTTTATGAAGCTCAATATAGGCCTTTCATTATGCATTATGCAGAACTTCTAAGAGGAAAAGTTAATGCTTTTGTTATAGGAACGGAGCTTAGAGATTTAAATGCTATCCATGAAGGCACTTATTATCCTTTTGTTGATTGCTTAATAAGGCTTGCTGGTGAAGTGAAAGCTATGCTTGGCGATGGCGTGACTGTTACATATTCTGCGAACTGGGATGAGTATCATCATGGCTGGAATGGTAGTGAGTGTACTAGGCAGCTAGATAAGCTTTGGGCGTTCCCTGCAATTGATGTTGTTGGGATTCATGCATATTTTCCTTTAACCGATAAAAAGAGCGGCAAAGTTACAAGAGAAGAAGTGAGAGCAGTTTGGACTTCTGGTGAAGCGTATGATTATTATGTTAATTATGGAGATTCTAGAAGGGTGCCCCAACATTTAGATCCTTGGTGGGCGTTTAAGAATATTCAGTATTGGTGGGAAAATGAACACTTTGTTGGCTCTAGCAAAACTGAATGGGAGCCTAGAAGCAAAAAATTATGGTTTACAGAGCTTGGCTTCGCGTCGATTGATAAAACAACAAATGAGCCACATATTTTTGGAGCACATCCTAGAAATTCTAGTGGACATATAGCTATCGACCAAATGCTTGCTGGTTATGCTGGATCTTTGGAATACTTGACTTCTTTGCCTTTTGTTGGAAATGTTTTTTCATATGTTTGGGATATTAGAGGGAAAGATTGGTATAAAGATCCTAAATGGAAAGATAGAAGTGCATGGTATACTGGCCACTTTCTTGATGGCAAAATTGGTGGTATAATACTTGGTGATCCTTCTGAAGTTTCTGGCGGCGGTGTCGGATCAGTTTAATATTGGTGCCCCTGGCCGGACTTGAACCAGCACGTATATTACTATACTGCAGATTTTGAGTCTGCCGCGTCTACCAATTTCACCACAGGGGCATTAGGCAAAGTTTTTACACAAAAACATATGCAATGTCAAAATATTGTTATGGCTATTTTAGATTAGTTTTACTAAATAATTTTTACTGATATAAGTTTATGCATGCGTAAATAATTTTACTTAAACAAAGAAATAAGATGCGATTTAAAAGATTTATGAGTTCCTTGCCTTTAATGCTGATTTTAATAGGTTTAGATCAGTTTTCTAAGAGCTATTTTCACTTGTTTCTTAAAAATAAAATTAACATGACCTATAAGGTTACTTCTTTTCTTAGCATAGTGCATGCTTGGAATTATGGAATAAGTTTTGGCTTATTTAGTGAATATTTTCATTATAGTAATTATGCCTTCTTAATTATAAATTGCTTAATAGTTGGCTATCTTATTGCGGTGCACAATGCCTCAGACTCTGGTATTCAGAGAGTTGGAATTTGTTTTATAGTGGGTGGTGCTGTTGGCAATTTAATAGACCGGATTTTAAAGGGCGCTGTTTTTGATTTTATACATTTACATTATAAAGAATATAACTTCCCAGCATTTAACGTTGCAGATGCTTTTATTAATATAGGCGTTGCTATATTAATTATATACTTATTCCTATCTCCGAAGCGTAATCCTTAATTTTTAGCAAATCATACCAAGAGGTTTTTTTCTGCATTGGTTGGCGCAGAAGATAAGCAGGGTGAAAAATTGCCGTTGTTGTGATCGGCTCTGGAAGGTATTGGTTTGAATATTGATAATATTCCTGCCTGATTTTTGATATCTGTAAATGATTTCCAAGCAAGCTGCTAACGGCTGTGCTGCCAACTAAAATTAATAGCTTTGGTTTTATTAAAGCAATATGCTTTTCTACGAATGGTTTGCAAATATCTATCTCTTCTTGGGTTGGCGCTCTGTTAGCTGGAGGGCGCCAGAACACTGTGTTGGTAATATAAAAATTTTTATCTCTATATAAATTAATAGAAGCGAGCATATTATCTAGCAATTTACCGCTCTCGCCACAAAATGGAATACCCTCTGCATCTTCTGTTGCACCTGGTGCTTCTCCGATTAGCATTATTTTTGAACCTGGATTACCATCACCAAAAACAGTGTGGTTAGCTCCGAATTTCAAAGGGCAACCATCAAAATTCAAAAGAGCTTCTCTTAAATCTGAGATACTTGAAATATTATCTACTACATTTCTGCTACTAGACTCTATGTCTTGCTTTTTTTCTTTCTCTGAAATAATTAAAGGATTGGCTCTTACCTCTATAGTTTTTTTAATCTTTTTCTCTTTTTTTGCCATAAAAACTGCATCATCTAATTCCATTGCTTGAAGCCAATCTTTACTCAGGTTATACTTATCCATCATTTTATTATAATTATTTCATGGAATATTATAACTATATTGCATCAGAAAATCTATTGCCATCTAGGCTTGATAAAATTTTAGCACATCTTTCTGGCTTTAGCAGAAGCAAAATTCAGCGCCTAATAAAAGAAGGTGCTGTTTCAGTGGGGGGTAACATAATATTAGATCCCGATTTTCAGATTCTAACAGAAATTACTCTAACACTAAGATATTCCGAAAAAAAAGTTAGTGAAAATCTTACGGCTAAAGAAATAGATTTTGCAGTTCTTTATGAAGATGAAGATTTGCTTGTTATAAATAAGCCTGCTGGGCTTACGGTTCACCCGGGAGCTGGTAATTATGACGACACGTTAGTTAACGGCCTTCTTTATAGATATCAAGATAAACTCTCTAATATTAACGGAGCAGAAAGGCCTGGGATAGTACACAGGCTAGATCGAGATACTACTGGGCTTATGGTTGTTGCTAAAAATGATTTTGCCCATGAAAACCTTGCAAAGCAGATAGAAGAAAGATCCGTTAAAAGAAGTTATATAGCAATAGTGTGGGGTGCTTTAAAGCAAGCAAATGGAGTGGTTGACGTAAATATAGGGCGTTCTCATAGTGATAGAACAAAAATGAAGGCTCTTGAACATGGAGGGAAAAAGGCAGTGACGGAATTTAGCTGTCTCAAAATTTTAAGGGATCAGTTATTTTCCTTAGTAGAATGCAGGTTGCAGACTGGCAGAACTCATCAGATTAGAGTTCATATGAGCCATATTGGGCATTCAGTGGTGGGAGATCAAGTTTATGGATCTAATGACAAAAAAATAAAACAAGTTATTGACCCTGAAATTCGTGCATGCCTTGAGAATTTTAAACGCCAAGCTCTCCACGCTTATAAGCTTTCTTTCCACCATCCTAGAACAAAAAAAACGATGGAATTTGAAGCAGACTTGCCATATGATATGCAAAATTTATTAGGATTTTTGAGTGAAGAGAGACTATAGCTAACTCTAATCGAATCATCATTCAAGATGTCGCTAGTTTATTATTTATACATTTCGAGGTATTGCTCTTATTTTGATATAATAGCCCGATGATATGCAAAGTTGTTGAAGAAAATATTAAACTAATAATAAATTATTATAGAAGACCCAAAAGTTTAAGCCTTGAGCAAAATCTTTCGCCAATAATTTGATGATTATAATTACTATCGATGAATTTTTTTCCAGCCGTTGCAATTTTTTGATAAAAAACTGAATCTTCGTATAATGTTTTCATATATTGAGCAGCATGCTCAATATTAGGATCAGCCCAAACTTGGCCTTTTTCATAATAAACATACTCATCCGGTTTAATAGGTATTAGTTTATAGTCTACTACGCAAGCGGTATCAGGCCGAGTAAAATCAGTATTACCTGAATAGTTTGTTGCAATAACAGCTTTACCCATTTTCATCGCTTCTGCCATACCCATACCAAAGCCTTCAGCACGATGTAAGGAAACATAACAATCACATGAATTAATTAAGCCTTTCATATCTCTGTTACTTAAACTTTTATCGATAATAAAAAAACGAGAATCTTCAGAGGCTTTGTGAATTAGCTTTTTCCATTCATGGTTATGATCTTCTCTATTTTTATCTCTAGATATTTTAATTACTAGCCCAACCTCTTTTTCTTTAGGAAATGCTTGTAAAAATGCTTTAATTACAGCCTCAGGATTCTTCCTGCTGGTTAGAGAGGACATATCATATGAAAACATGAATAGAAATATGTTTTTTGGCAGAGAAAAAGAATCGCGAGTTATATCGTGCGGTATCTCGAAATCAATAGCATATGGCATTTTTAAAACAGGAATAGGAGCCGAGTCTGCTACTGCATTTTGTACAAAGCTAGACATTGCCCAAAACTCATGTATAAGATTGGTCGCATACAGCCAAGGTTTTGGATATTGGGCCAGCTCCCAGGCTCCATAATGAATATTGTATCTTTTGTTAAAAAAGGAATTTCCTTTTGCTTGATAAAAAGCCAGAAGTTGGTCTGGATTAAAAGAAATTAAATTACAATTATAAATATTGTTTTTTAAAATCTGATCTTCAACGCTATTATCCTCAGTTTCCTTTGTAGCATTAGGAAGCAAAAATCCGCAATCAATATAGCCGGAATTGACTTTCATATATTCTAGAGACTGACCAATAGTTTTTGCTTGTTGAGCGAGACCAAAAATACCTTTTGGAAAAGAAATGATATTAACACCTTTCGCTAAATTTGTAGTAAGCTTGTTAATATACTTATCTTTCTCATAAAAAATAAATTTACTACTTAGCTTTGCTTTTCCTAAAAGGCGCTCAAAAAGATAAGGTTGAATATTATGTTTAAAATCTCTTCTAAAGTAATTTTTATAACTGACAGGCAATCCATCGAAAAAAGGTTTTATAATCCAATAATGCTCTAAGGCAAAAGAATAAAAAGCAGCTTTTAATGCTCGAAATTTCATTTTATACCATCATTAAATTGGGTTTATAATTTCATATTTATTACTTTCCAGCTCTTGTAACTGCTTCATTTATAAGTATTTTTGCTTTTGCTGAATCTCCCCAGCCCAAGACTTTCACCCATTTTCCTTTTTCTAAATCTTTATAATGTTCGAAAAAGTGCGTGATTTTATGTAGCATCGGTTCTCCCAAATCTTCAAAAGAATTTATTCTTGCCATTGAAATATCTAGCTTCACTGTTGGGACAGCTAGAATTTTTTCATCTTCACCTGATTCATCTTCCATTAATAATACGCCAATAGGTCTGCATTTGATCACACTGCCTGGGGTTACAGGGTATGGAGTTACTACTAGAACGTCTATTGGATCGCCATCACCAGAAAGTGTGTGAGGGACAAAGCCATAATTGCACGGATATAACATGGAAACGGGGATAAATCTGTCTACAAAAATAGCGCCAGATTCTTTGTCGAATTCATATTTAACTGGATCGCTATTCATTGGAATTTCAATGATTACATTGATTTCATCAGGAACATTTTTTCCTGAGGTGATTTTTTCTATATCCATTTTCTCTATATTTTATGTTGTTAAATTACGTATATATATATACCAAGTGAATTTGCTTTATCAATAGTCTCTTTCTCTGAAATTACTATTACATTTTTATTAATTACTAGTCCTGACAGATTGCTTTTATGCATTATATCTATTGTTTTTGGCCCTATTGTTGGCATATCTATTCTTGTTTCTTGGCCCGGTTTTGGAAGTTTTAATAATACTGCATGATTGTTTATGTAATTTTTTGAACGGCAGATCATATTATCAGTTCCTTCTGCTCCTTCTATAGCTATTATTCTTTTTTCTGAAACTATTAAAGATTGGCCAACATCCAGAGTGCCGATTTTTTTAAAGGCTGATTTTGCGACATTGATATCTTCTAAGGCCTGTTTATTTGGCTTGGAATTTGTTAATGCGCCTTTTTTAGTCGCTTTTAAAAAGTCGGAGGGTGCGAGTATTGTAAAGCCTTTTTTTTCAAAATATTGAATTGTGATTTTTAGTAAATTATCATCTCCTAAAAACTTTTCTTTGAGCAAAAGAGCGAGGAGTTTTGCGCCTTCTAAATCTACTGAGATTGAAGCAAGAGAAGGTCTTTGAACAGAACCTGCAAAAACAATATGAGAAATATTATTTTCTTCCAGAAATTTTGTTGCCTTGCCAATTTTTCCTATAGATATCTCTATGCTATTATTGGCCTCTAGAAAATTTTTAGGAGTTGCTTCTCCCTTTATGCAAATTACGGATGTGAATTTTTTCTCTAATGTAGCGCGCTTTAAGATTTCTTGCGGTAATTCACCTCCGCCAGCAATTATACACAAACGCATATCTTTACTCTTTCGATTTTCTATAATTTGCTATTGTGTAGGATCTTTTGGATTCTTGTTCCATAAATTCTATGAGTTGCCCTACAAGGATATTTTCGCCATATTCTTGTTTTACTTCACTAAGAGCTTCTGAAATATTAGATTTTTCTTCAAAAAATATTTTATTAAATGCTTTTTGCAAAGTGAGTATATCCCCTTTTTCAAATCCTCTTCTTTTTAGCCCCACTAAATTCATACCACTAATTTCTGCTCTATCCGACGAGACCATAGCAAAGGGCGCTACGTCCCGGAGCACTGCAGTAAGCCCGCCTACCATAACATGCTCGCCAATTCTTACATGTTGATGAACAGCGGATAAGCCTCCAAGGACTGTAAAATCTCCGACAGAGACATGGCCTGCAAGGGTTGCCATATTGGCACAAATCACATTATTTCCTACTATGCAATCATGCGCTATATGAGTGCCAACCATAAATAAGCCATTATTACCTACAATAGTTTTCATTCTGTCTCCTATTGTGCCTGGCTGAATTGTTACATATTCTCTAATTACGTTATTATCGCCTATTATCACCTCGGAATCTTCATTTTGGAATTTTAAATCCTGCGGTGCGTGGCCTATTGATGCGAAAGGAAAAATTATATTATTATTTCCTATCGTTGTTTTGCCTTCAATTACTATATGAGAATGAATCACCACATTATCCCCTATTTTCACTTTTGGGCCTATAATGCAGAAAGGGCCTATTTTAACATTTTTCCCTAGTGTGGCTTCTTTTGATATGATAGATGATGGATGAATATCGGACACTTTGCTTACTCTTTATTTTTCACCATAGCCATAAAATTGCTTTCAGCAACAATGCTACCTTCTACCTCTGCAGTTGCCTGGAATTTCCAGACATCAGATCTATGCTGAGTGATTACGCTTTTGAGGGTTAAAATATCGCCAGGTCTTACAATTTTTCTGAATTTTGCGTTGTCGATAGACATGAAATAAACAAGCTTTTCCTCTTTTTTAGCATCTATACTACGCGCCACTAATACTGCTGAAATTTGTGCCATAGCTTCAATTATAAGAACACCGGGCATTACAGGATTATCTGGAAAATGACCTGTAAATTGTGGTTCATTAAAGGTGATATTCTTTATTCCAGTAATGCTATGATTTACTTCTAGGTCTGTTACTTTATCTACAAGCAAGAATGGATATCTATGAGGGATCATAGACATAATCTCAGAAATATTAATTATATTATTATTTTCCATTGTTTAACATTTTCTTAAGTAAAATTGTTTGTTTGTGCCAATCTCTGATTGGCTGGCTTGGGTACCCGCCAACTATTTGTTTTTCATTCTCGATATTACTAATTACACCTGATTTGCCTGCTATTTGTACAAAATTTGCGATTTTTAAATGGCCTGCAATACCAGCTTGCCCACCAACTACAACATAATCTCCTAATTTTGTGCTTCCTGCAATACCAACTTGTGCAACAATGATACAGCCCGTGCCTATTTCTACGTTATGACCAATTTGCACTAAATTATCAATGATAGTTCCTTTCCCAATCTTAGTATCTTTATTTGAACCTCTATCTATGCATGAATTTGCGCCTATTTCCACATTATTTCCTACTATCACGCTTCCAATATGAAGAATTTTGTTGTGAACTCCTTTGTGAGTTGCAAAACCAAAGCCATCTGTGCCTATTTTTACACCTGGGTGTATTATTACATTATCTCCTATTTGCGCAAAGGCTATATAAGAGCTGGCTCCAATTATACAATTTTTCCCTATATGCACATTTTGCTTTATGACAACATTATTGTCTATATATGTGTTATCTTCAATTATCACTCCATCTTCTATGATAACATTGAATCCAAGAATAACATTTTTGCCTATAGTTGCTTTTTCCGAGATGTGGTTCTTAGAGAGCGAGCGTTTTTCTGAAAAAAGCAGAGTTAATGCTTGTGAATATGCATAGTAAGCATCTTCACAAGTTATTAGAATAATATCCTTTGGAATGTCTCCAACTTCACAGCTTCTATCGACTATACAAGCGGAGCAAGAAGAAGTTGTTAAAAGATTTAAATATTTTTTGTTGCTAATGAATGCTAAATCACCAGAAGTGGCATCTTCAATATTTTTTATATTATAAATTAAAGAAGATTCTGCTTCATTTTTTCTTTCATTCGATATCTCTCCATTTATTGCATTAGCAATTTCAGCTATGGTTTTTGGTCCATGGAAGTTAAAGTAATGCGTTTTTGTCACAGTTTTTTCTTTGATATTGTTAAATTATACACCCAGCTCTATCATAAAAAAGCCATTCTGTAAAGGATGTGTTAATATTCGTAATAGAATATTCAATTTATAGTTGTACAAAACAAAAAAATCAACCCTAGGTTGATTTCTGGTGCGCTTTTTAAATTATATATTATACTTACTACAATACTATTATTATAAAACAAAATGAACGTAATTGCTAAGTTAATTAAAAATTTAGAATCTTCTCAGTCCAGAGAAAATTTTTCTGTATTTTTAGAAGGCAAAAAAGATTTGTTGTTAGATGAATTATGTCAAGGCAACGTAATTCTGCCTACAGGAGCTTTTTTTGATTATTTGATTGATTTAGAAGAAAGAAAAGAAATATTAAAATTACTGCAGATTTCTAAAGAAGAAGCGGACCATTTTTATGAATCGACTTTTTCAGCTGTGCTTAAATTTAAAGATGATTTTCAAGAATTTTCTAAGTATTTTTCGCACCATATCCAAGCAAGAGGTCAGAAAATAATAGATTTAATGCTTTTGATAGATTTGTATAATTATGACAGAGAGCTCGAAAATTCTGGTAGTATTTTTATGCGCCTTATTAACAAAGTAAGAGTTTATGTAAAAAGACAGTTTATTAATAAACGCCATATTGAGCATTGGTTGTATTTAGGAGTATCTACTTTTTCAATTTGTTTGCTTAGTACGCTAAGTTTTTTCTTTGCCGGCGGGATGAGTAATTTAATAATTTCTACTCTGGCTTCCTTTGTAAGTTTTTTTGGTGGGGTATTATTTTCTGCTATATTGCATAAAAAATATGAATTTGAAATGACAGATATAAGCGGGCGAAATCTTATCGCGTTAAAATACCGAGCGTTATTTTATAGTAATTTGGCTGGTCTTGATAAGAGAGAAAGCTCGATGAAAAAACCTGTTCAAGTTGTTTCTATGGATTATTTAACCGAACATGAAGAAGAAAAGAAGATACTTGAATTAGCATAAATGAAATAAATTTCTGAATTTGGTATAAAAATTGCTAGTAATACCTTAAGTGAAAATAATTACTAGTATGACAGCAATAGTTAGAATTTTAGAAGTAGTTCCAAGTTTAATTAAAAGAGCGGAAAATTCTTCATCGGAATGTTCTGGTGATAGTTTTGCATCTAAGCTGATAAACAGTGAAGCGCGAAGCCTCAAACAGAATAAAGATGAAGTTCGCAGCTTTCCGTTAGTTGAGAATAAAAAATCTAGCAAGGCTTTAACTGCAGATTGGAATAACTCTGGTATTTCTCTAAGCACTGCTCAACCTACACCTGAAGAGAGAGAAGTAGTTGATGGAGAGTTTTTTGATTTAGAAGCTGTTGGCGGAGTGCTGTCTAATAATTTAGGCGTTCTAGCAATTGACGCACCTGTTGAGGTTGGCATTGTAATGGATGCTTTAGCTTTAGAAGGAGTAGGGGCTCAAGTTGCTGAATCTTTAGGCGAATCTGGTATAGCGATGATGGGAACTAGAGAGGCTAGGACAGAAGATTTAGCTAGAACAACCTCAGAAAGTATGGATGGCTTGCTTTCCGAATACGATTTTAATGATGGCGCAACTCAAGAAGCAATATTAGGTCAAGATGTAATATTAGATATAGCAGAATTGCCTTCGTTCCTTGAAAGGAAAATAGTTTCTGCTGACGAAGAAGAAACTATAACTTTTCCTGTAGAAGATGGGATAGATGGCCAGCAAATAATCCGAGCTCCTGTAGATGATGGGATAGATGGCCAGCAAATAATCCGAGCTGATAGAGGTTCTGTTGTTTCTGCTGTAAACATAGCAAGAGAACCAGATGAAGTTTCTGCACCTTTTTTTGGTGAAGGATATATTCGCGAAGAAGAAATAGCCGATGAAATTATTACCGATGAAGCTGCTCCATTAAATCCTTTAGAAGTGCAACAAGAGCAGGAAAATATAGCTCCATATCAAGTAGGAGTTGCAGCTCCTATTATTTTTGCGCAAGCAGCATCTGAATTTTCGGCTTCAGAAATGAGCTCGGAGAAAGATATTAAAGCAAAAAATTTATTTGATAACAAAGATGAGATTATTCTAGATTCTGGTGAAATGGCGGAATCTGAGTTGTTTGCGGAAGCTGAATTTGCAATTTCTGGTGTGGGTAGAGAAGAAAGAAGTTTTGTTAGAAGCCCAGCTTCTCAACATTCAGTAAGCCATTCGCTAAAAACTGATGATGCAAACGCGTATAATGGCATTCCAAATGATGATGCGGTTGATTTATCTTTATTCGATAGCTCGCAAGAACGTGGTGCTGAGAATGTTGATAAAAGTGCTTCATCTAGTTTTAGGTTAGAAGAAGCGGCTAAGGGTTTCGCTACAGAAGACAGTTATAATGTTGGAACTAGCTTTCGTGATCTAGCTGCTGGAAATATCAAATTTGCAGAAGTTACATCAGAATCTCATTCCCTACCAACTCCAGCTGAGCAAATATCTGTTAATATAAGAGAAGCTGTAATTACAGGAAAACAAACAATGACTATCTCTTTAACGCCTGAACATTTAGGTGCTGTGGAGATAAAATTAGATATTTCTAATGGCTCAGTAAAAGATATAAGAATTACAGCTCATAACATCGAAACACTAGATGCAATTATCAAAGATTCTGTGATCCTAGAGCAAACTGTTAGGGAGATTTTAAAATCCGAATCTGACTTAAGTTTTAGTTATAGACATGAGAGTGATAATGGTGGATATTCAGGAAATGAAAGTTCTTCAAGAGCTCCAGCTAATTACGGCAAATCCTATGTTGCAGTAAGCGAGATTACTACAAGAGAGAATATTGTTACTAAAGACCATGTGGACGTGAGTATTTAAGTATGTCAGTTACCGAATATAGACAAGAAGAAGCCAGCAGAGCATATGCTAAGTCTGGGGCTAAACCTTCAGTTATAAAAAAGCCTCTAACTGCTGATCAAAGGCTGCAAGAAAGCGAGCAGCGATATATTAAAATCATGTCTGCTACAATGAAGGCGCAAACGCCAGATGAGCCGGCAAAAGCAGGAGAAATGGCTCAGCTTTATGCTGCAATGGAGTCTACATCTGCTACATTAAAATCTGTGGGGCTTTTAGAAAAAATTCACAGCTCTTTATCTTCTCATGAAATGACAAAAGCTTTGCCTTTTCATGGAAAGGAAGTCCAATATAATACAAGCGTAAAACATTTTGATGGTGAAAGTCCTGTTCAGTTTCAATATCAACTGAGATATAACGATCAATCTCGTCCTTCGGGAGCACATATTTCCACCTTAGTTACCATATTAGATAAAAGGGGCCTTGAAGTTCGCAAAGCTCGAGGGGAAACAAAGAATGGCGTTCATACTTTTCAATGGGATGGAAGAAATAATAAAGGCAAACTTCTAGAAGAAGGTGAATATAGTATTAAAGTTGAATCTAATTGGGAGCGCATGGTTAACGGCGTTCTTGAAAAAAAGCCTATTGAAGCCGGTGCTTTTATTTCAGGCCATGTTGATGCTGTGGAGATGAGGGGTGGAAAAGCTCATCTTATCATTGATGGAGTTGCTGTGGATGTCGATAAAATTATTAAAGTTGAAGATGATGGAGTTAAAACCCCAGAATTAAAACTTTCTGATTATTCTAGCTATATAGGCCAGACTGCTGAAATTGAAGATAATGGTCTTGTTGTGGATGCAAAAGGCTTTGCTTCTTTAAGTTATAAATGTGAATTAGAAAGACCAGGAAAACTTTCAGTTCAAATTTTTAATGATAAGAACGAGCTTGTTGGTGTTGCAGTGGTTAGTGATATCAAAAAAGGTCTTAATAATATTAGATTTAAAGCATCTAATGCTCTAACAGAAGCAGATGCTGAAAAATTTGCTGCAGGAGAGGGTGATTTTACAATTCTTCCTCCGGGTGATTTTCATTATAAATTATCTCTACAAGATAGGCTAGATACTGCCCCAGAGAAATATAGTCCTGTTTCTATTACTCGTTCTGTTGCAATTACGGGCCTTGATTTTTCAGAAGACCCAGTTGTGATTGCAGGAGAGGAACGATTTGCTATAGATAA